>JBILBJ010000245.1:0-2703 GCA_044353705.1 Sphingorhabdus sp.
TCCAGCTCATAAAAATCGACCATGAATTGTGCGGCATTGTCCCCCGCCCATGGCGTCCGCACCAGTGTGCCAGGGATTGGCTTCATTGAGCGGTCAGCGTCGCCATCCTCCCAGACCAAGCCTGTTTCAACGGTATCTTGTCCAGTGATGTCGACCACGGAGATGGAGCCCGGGAAAAAGCGACCAATTTCATAGACCGATAGCACCTCGTGCTGGCGCAGCCGTTTGCCGCGCGGCACGCCGCCCATGTCGGTGTAAATCATCTCGACAGAGTCAATATCAGGGTTCGCAGCGAAAAAGGCCTCGGCCTCGCTTCGTGCGGCGATGGTCGCAGATGACTTGGCCCGCTTAATTGTCATGACGTCACTTTCACTTACCCTGTTTAAGACGCTTGTAGCTCAGTCAGCGCATTGTTCAACTCAAACGCCAACCGATCAACCTGCGCCGACGAAGTCGCGGGGCTGACGAGCATCATATTATGGAAAGGCGCCAGCAATATGCCACGGTTGGCGAGGTACAAATGGATCGTACTTTCCAGCGCATGGTCCATTGCGGCACGCGCCTCGCTGCCGTTACGCGGCGGCACAGAAGAGCATATCAGTTCCACGCGGGCACCGACATGACTGACGTGCCAGTCAAGCTGGTGCGCCGCGATCACGGCATTCAATCGCGATACCAGCCGGTCAGCCGTCGCCAGCATATGGGCATAAGCATCCCGCGTAATGACCTGCCCCAACATGGTGTGCATTGCGGATATCGCGAGCGCATTAGCCGACAATGTCGTGCCGATGCCGCTATGCCCGGGCGGACGCGACTGGTTCAGCGCCGCCATCTTTTCCGCGATTTCGTCCGTAAATCCATATACCGCACATGGCACGCCGCCGCCGATGGATTTTCCCACCACCATGATATCGGGCTTTGGGCCGTGCGTGTTGCTGTGCCCGCCATAGCCCGACGAAATGGTGTGGGTTTCATCAAGCACCAATATGCTGCTGGCTTCATCACATAACCGCCGCATCGTCTCCAAAAAACCCGGCGCGTCACGCACCATGCCGATATTGGTCATCAACGGCTCCGCGAGCACACATGCGATGTCGCCACCGCGTAATGCCTCCGCAAGCGCGTCCACATCGTTAAACTCAATTGCAACCGTGGTCGGCAGCAAATCCTGCACCTGTCCGATCAGGCTTGGCCGGTTGACCGCTTCGCCATCGCGCAGGTCAACAAAAACATCATCGACCGCGCCATGATAACAGCCATTGAAGATCAAAATCTTGTCGCGTCCGGTCAGCCCACGGCACCAGCGAATGACCGCGCGATTTGCCTCGCTTGCCGTGGTCGTCACTTGCCATTGGGGCAGCCCGAACATCGCGGCGAGCATATCGCCGACTTCTGCCCCCTTTGATGTCGGGAGCATATAGCTTAGCCCCTGCCCCGCTTGCGCGGTCAGGGCATCGACCAATGGTTGCGGTGAATGGCCAAACATGCTTGCGGTATCGCCAAGGCAGAAGTCATCGAAGACCTGCCCGTCAACACTCGTCAGCGTCGCTCCAGACGCCTCCTGAGCGACGATTGGGAATGGCGTGGACCAATCGAGCATCCAATGGAACGGAACGCCCTGAAACCAGCCTATCGACGCTTTAGCATGCGCATGCGACTTTGGGTTGGCTTCAACAAATCGCGCGACCTCACGCGCCCGCATCATTTCTATCGCGGCGCTTTCAATCACAGCCGGTCTCGCATCGCATAATAGAGCAGTCCAAGGGTCGCGAGCGGCTGTGCCAGCCATTTGCCGCCCGGGAACCGGCTGTGCGGCAGGCTGGCAAAGACATCGAATTGCGACATGGTACCAAGCACGGCTTCAGCCATCACCTCGCCCGCGACCTTCGTGACCAACGCGCCATGACCGGAAAAGCCGTGCGCGTAGAAAATATTCCCCTTACGCCCCATGTGCGGCAGCCGGTTCATCGTCACGCCAACGGCACCTCCCCACGCATAATCAATCTGTGTCTGGGCAAGCGAGGGAAAGACCTCGACCATATGCTTTCGGACAAACCCGGCAATGTCGGCCGGCGGGCGTCGAACATATTTCTCACCACCACCGAAAATCAGGCGCTTATCTGCGCTCAATCGGAAATAGTTCAAAACAAACCGGCTGTCCGCAACCGCCGCGTCACTGGGCAAAAGCTGGTCTGCATTGGGCAGCGGCGCGGTCGCGATATTATAATTCATAATGGGGACCGTGTAGCGGCTAAGTTCCGGCACAACATCGCCCATCCAGTTATCGGTGGCGATAATCACGTGACGGGCAGTCAGCGATCCTCTCCCCGCCGCGATCTCGACACGGCCGCCCCTGTCCAAAGGTGTTTGCGCAGCGCTATGTTCGAATATCGAAACACCTCCCGCCATCGCAGCTTTTGCTAATCCAAGCGCATAGTTCAACGGATGGAAATGGCCGCCCTTGGCGTCATAAAGGCCGCCGTGATAATCGCCGCCATTGATATGCTTGCTGATGTCGGCAGGCGCGACAATCGCGACTGAATCCCAGCCAAATTCGCGCGCCAAAAACGCGGCCTCGCGCTGCATGTCGTCGAAATGTCCGGGCTTATAGGCGGCTTCCAGATGGCCCGATTTCAGATCGCATGGGATATCATGCTTTACAATGCGGTCGTGCACGCGCGCACCTGCGCCCCATGCCAAATC
>JBILBJ010000246.1:0-2697 GCA_044353705.1 Sphingorhabdus sp.
GTTAACCAGAAAAATTTTCAGGATGACGACCGATTTGAAATTTGAAGAAGGAAAAATATCATGGCTGCTAAAGACGTGAAATTCGGCCGCGATGCGCGTGAACGCATCCTGCGCGGCGTAGACATTCTTGCTGACGCTGTAAAAGTAACGCTTGGTCCAAAGGGCCGTAACGTTGTTATCGACAAAAGCTTTGGCGCACCACGCATCACCAAGGACGGCGTTAGCGTCGCCAAGGAAATCGAACTGAAAGACAAGTTCGAAAATATGGGTGCACAGATGGTCCGCGAAGTTGCTTCGAAGACCAACGACATTGCCGGTGACGGCACAACCACTGCAACCGTTCTGGCGCAAGCGATCGTTCGCGAAGGCATGAAGTCGGTTGCAGCGGGCATGAACCCAATGGACCTGAAGCGCGGCATCGACACTGCGGTAAACGCGGTTGTTGCTGACCTTGTAAAGCGTTCGAAGCCAGTTGCTGGTTCTTCGGAAATCGCACAGGTCGGTACGATCTCTGCAAATGGTGAAGCTGAAATCGGTAAGATGATTGCAGACGCCATGGAGAAGGTCGGCAAGGAAGGCGTTATCACCGTCGAAGAAGCTAAGGGCCGTGAAAGCGAGCTCGAAGTTGTCGAAGGTATGCAGTTTGACCGTGGTTACCTGTCGCCATATTTCATCACCAACACCGAGAAAATGTCGGTCGAGTTGGACAACCCATATATCCTGATCCACGAAAAGAAGCTCGGCAACTTGCAAGCCATGTTGCCAATCCTCGAAGCTGTGGTGCAGTCGGGCCGTCCATTGCTCATCATCGCTGAAGATGTTGAAGGTGAAGCGCTTGCAACTTTGGTCGTCAACAAGCTGCGTGGCGGCTTGAAGATTGCTGCGGTTAAGGCACCTGGCTTTGGCGATCGTCGCAAGGCGATGCTGGAAGATATCGCGATCCTCACCAAGGGTGAAATGATCAGCGAAGATCTGGGCATCAAGCTTGAAACCGTCACCTTGGGCATGCTCGGCCAAGCCAAGCGCGTCACCATCGACAAGGACAACACCATCATCGTCGACGGTGCTGGCGAGACCGATGCGATCAAGGGCCGCGTAGAAGCGATCCGTGCGCAAATCGAAAACACGACCAGCGATTATGACCGTGAAAAGCTGCAAGAGCGTTTGGCGAAACTCGCCGGCGGAGTTGCCGTGATCAAGGTCGGTGGTTCGACCGAAGTTGAAGTGAAAGAGCGCAAGGACCGCGTTGATGACGCGCTGCACGCAACCCGCGCAGCCGTTGAAGAAGGCATCGTCCCAGGCGGCGGTACTGCACTTCTGTATGCAACGAAGGCTCTCGACGGCCTCAAGGGCGTCAATGACGACCAGACACGTGGTATCGACATCATCCGCAAGGCGATTGTTGCTCCATTGCGTCAGATCGCAGCCAACGCCGGATATGACGGTGCAGTTGTCTCGGGCAACCTGCTTCGTGAAAACGACGAAACCATGGGCTTCAACGCATCAACCGACGTTTACGAAAACCTCGTAGCCTCGGGCGTTATCGACCCAACCAAGGTTGTCCGTACAGCGTTGCAAGACGCGGCATCGGTTGCTGGTCTGTTGATCACCACGGAAGCTGCGATCTCCGACGCGCCAGAAGATAAGGCTGCTGGCGCCGGTGGCATGCCAGGCGGCATGGGCGGAATGGGCGGCATGGGCGGTATGGACTTCTAATCGTCCAACGCTCGGCGCATGCTGAAATACGAAGGGCCGGTGGGGAAACTCACCGGCCTTTTTTGCGCGGTGTGGCTAGGAAATCAGCCCGACATTTGCTGCAGCATCTCGCCCATTTTCTGGTGGAGCATATTCATTGCCTTCAACGGCCGAACCATGACCTTGAAATGGGTGATGAGGCCATCGTCATCGCAACTAATCATGTCGATGCCATTGATCGCAATCCCGTCGATCACGGTTTGGAATTCAAGAATGGCGCTGTTTTCGCGGTGCCATTCGCCGACATAGGCAAATTCGGCATTGCCGAGCGTGTGGCCAGCGGCGGCGAGATATTTGGCGGTGATTGCCTTGCCGACTTGCGGTGAGTGGACAACCGGGCTTTCGAATACACAATCGTCGTGCAGGACGGCGGAGATAGCCTTTGCATCGCGTGATAGGGCAACTTTGTGCCAGATTTCGGCGGGGTTATGGGGCATGATTTATTCTCCTATGCCGTAAGTGCTGAGCCTGTCGAAGCACGCCTGTCGGGGGTAGCGCCACAACCGATAAGCGCCCTTCGACGGACGCAGTCGCGTTGCGACTGCTGCTCAGGGTTACGGTGTTTTTCAATAACCAAGGTCTAAATTCACCATTGGCTCAAGCGGCGCGCCTTGGCGGTAGCGCTCCAGGTTTTCGAAGAAGCGTGTGGCGGAACGCACGAACATCTTGTCCTGCGCGCGGCCCGACAGGTGCATGGTGACATGCGCGTTGTCGAGGCTCCATAACGGGTGATCGGCGGGCAAGGGTTCGGGCGTCGTCACATCAAGGAAGGCATTGGCGATTTGCTTGTCCTGCAACGCGGTGACTAAAGCGTCCTGATCGATAACGGAACCGCGCGCGATGTTGATGAGCGTTGCGCTATTTTTCATCGCGGCAAGTTCGTCTGCGCCAATCATGCCGTCGGTTTCTGCGGTGGCGGGAACGGCAAGGATGATCCAGTCA
>JBILBJ010000247.1:0-2692 GCA_044353705.1 Sphingorhabdus sp.
AATTGAAGACGGCATTTAACACCACAGCGCAACACGCGACGATGGTTGCCCATACTGGCTTTTCCAGCGCCGCGACAAAATTGCGCAGAACGAGAAATCCGAGGAAGGGCAATATGGACCACATATAGGCCCGCACAAACACCGCAGCGTCCGCAGCCAGATCCGCCTGCTGCCCTGTCGCGATCAGGATCGCTTCGGCATTCCATAAAAATGCCCACACCGGCACCATGACCGCGCAGCATACCCAAAGACCCTGCCGAAACGTCCGCCGAATATCGCGCACCGAATGCGCCATCCGGCCCTTTTCAGATGCCATCATCGGTGCCGTTGCCGTCAACAGGCCCATGCAGAAAATCGCGCAGAAAATGGCAAGATTATGCCCCAACGCACCCGCCGCCAACTCCCGCGGCCCAAGCCAACCCAGCAGAATGACGTCGGTCACGCCGATGAGCATCATCGTCAGGTTCGACAATATCATCGGCCACGCAAGCAACAACGTCGCCCGAAGCTCATCGCGCCAAGGGGATTGGCCTTTGGTTGAGAGTGCTGCTGTGGTCATGCGCGGGGCGATAGCGGAGAGCGGCCAATGAGGCCACCCCCGAACTTCGGCATCCCGCGTCGGGGCTAAGCCCCCGCTTTTACTCGGGCGCTTTAGCGACCCCGACCAAAGCAGGGCGCAGCAAGCGATCCTTGATCATATAACCCGCCTGCATCTCGGCCACGATCGTGCCCGGTTCCGCATCTGCGCTTGGGATTTCGACCATCGCCTGATGCTGGTTCGGATCAAGCGGCATGCCCATTGCGGCGATGCGGGTGATGCCGTTTTTGGCAAAGACGCTGTCGAGTTCGCGGCCAGTGGCTTCAAGGCCAACGACCAAGCCCTTCATCGACTCGCTTTCGCGCATTTCGGCGGGGATAGCTTCCAATGCACGGGCCAAATTGTCGGAGACGGACAGGACGTCGCGGGCAAAGCCGGTTGCGGCATAAGCGCGCGCATCTTGCGCTTCCTTTTCCATACGGCGACGCACATTTTGCGTTTCGGCCTGCGCATACAGAACTTCCTGCTGCGCCGTGGCGAGCGCGTCTTCGAGCGTGGCAATTTTGGCGTCGGCGGTGTCGGTCGCTTCTGAGGCGTCTTCCTTCATATGCTCTGGCACGCCTTCCAATTCCTTTTCTGCTGCTGCATCTGCGGATACAGTGTTCTTGTCCGTCATAACCTGATTAACCCATGATTGTTGCGGCACGGATGCCGCCTGTTGCTTTGCGCATATAGAAACCAATTCGGTTTCATCAAGCCGTGCGTCACTTTATTAAGCGGCTGAGCGCCTGCGCCGTGAAATCGACCATCGGCACGATGCGGGCATAATTGAGCCGTGTCGGACCAATGACGCCCACGACACCGACCACCTTACCACCCGCCTCGCGATATGGCGCAGCGATGACGGAGGAGCCGGACAGCGAGAACAGATTATTCTCTGAACCAATGAAGATGCGAGTCGATTGCGCATCGCGGGCACTGTCAACCAATCGCGCGATTTCTTCCTTGCTTTCCAATTCGTCGAGCAACTGGCGCACCCGGTCAAGGTCCGCCGCTGCGGCATCATCAATCAGGTTCGACTGGCCGCGCACAATGAGCACCGGCCGGTCATTGGCATCGTGCGACCAGATCGCCAGCCCATCGCGCACGAGCTTCTGGCTTGCCGCATCAAGCTCCGCCTGTTCAGCACGAATTTCGCGGTCAAGATGCTCCAGCGCCTCTGACAAGGTCAAACCCGACAATCGGGCCGAGATATAATTGGACGCCTCAACCAACGCAGAATCGGAAACAGCTGGGTCAATCGCAACCAACCGGTTTTCAACGCTGTTGTCCGATCCGACCATGATGGCCAAAACTTGCGTCGGCGACAGGCGCGCAAAGTTGAATGCCTTCAACACAGCATCACGTTTGGGGACGAGCACGATTCCGGCGCAGGCCGATAGCCCCGACAACACCGACGTTGCCGCCGCCAACGCTTCTTCAATTGGCCCATCGCCCATGATTTGCGATTCAATCGCACGGCGTTCTTCGATTGACGGTTCAGCCGACTGCATCATGCCGTCGACAAAAAGACGAAGACCGCTTTCGGTGGGCACGCGGCCAGCGCTGGTGTGCGGTGAGGCAAGCAAGCCTGCCTCTTCCAAATCCTGCATCACATTGCGAATCGAGGCGGGCGATAAATTCAGGCCCGCAAATTTGGAAAGCGTTCGCGACCCCACGGGCGCGCCATTGTCCAGATAGCTTTCAACCACCATCCGGAAGATGACGCGCGTGCGATCGTTCAATTCATTGATTGGAATTTGGCTCACGGTTGCTGGTTTAGCGCAGCGCGCTTGCAAAGCAAGCGGGGCAAGCTATTGCTGCCTTCGACCCATTATCAGGAGACTATCATGCGACCATCAGGCCGTGCGCCAGACGAAATGCGCGCCATTTCTATTGAAACCCATTTCACCAAGCATGCAGAGGGCAGCTGCCTCATCTGCTTTGGCGACACCCGCGTGCTTGTCACCGCGAGCGTCGAAGATCGCCTTCCGCCATGGTTGCGCGGCAAGGGTGAAGGTTGGGTGACGGCGGAATATTCCATGCTCCCACGCGCCACGCATACCCGCAGTCAGCGCGAAGCGGCAAAGGGTAAGCAATCGGGTAGAACTCAAG
>JBILBJ010000061.1:0-9142 GCA_044353705.1 Sphingorhabdus sp.
CAGTTTCACGGTTACCCGTTTCCCCAGTGGCATTTGGAGCAAAAGCTCGCCGGTTACAGTTGCGGGAACAGCGCCGGATTTCCGCCGGCTTCCCTATTATCCACGCTCTCGCGCAGACCTGGTGCGTAGGAAGCCGGTTACGCCGCTTTTGTAAGGAGGGCAAGGACTTCAGCGGCTATGGGCGCTGGCGCTATTCAGTGGCGGGTCTTGCCCGGGCGCTGCATACCCCAAAATTGCGGGCCTTCGGGCACTTGCCAGCTATGCTTGATGGCAAAACCAAAGCTTTGATATAATGGAATATTATGCTCGTCTGCGGTTTCCAGATAGGCGGGTAATCCGTCCTGATCAGCTCGTTCCAATCCGGCGCGAATGGCAGCGCCGCCATAACCCTTGCCCTGATAGGCCGGATCACATCCCGCATAATGCAAATACCAGAGGGGCTCTTTTGGCAGATGCTTTTCGATGAGGTCTGCGACTTCGAGACCGCGAAATATCGAAAAGCGCAACTGCTGGACGAACGGCACAATCAGCCGTGCGGTATCCAACATGCTGTCGCGGGCCTGCCCCGGGCCGCGCCAAAGCGTGACGGCCTCTATGCCGTCGGTTCCATACACTGCGCCTTTGCGATGTTCGTCGCGCAAGAACAGATGGAACATGCCCGTAAGCCGCTGCGCGCGCAGCTTTGCGTCTGGAATGACGTAGCTCCACCCGGTCTCTGTCTGGAACGCCCGCGCCAATGTCTCGGCGATTTCCAGATTGTCCGTTGGCTTTAACAAACGTGCGTGCGGCAAATTAGGCCTTCGCTTGCGTTAGGATGGGCAGATTGCGGACACGCTTGCCGGTGGCAGCGAACAGCGCATTGGCCAAGGCAGGGGCCGCCGGAGGAACGCCAGGTTCGCCAATGCCGCCCATATCTGCGCCGCTGTTGAGGAAATGGATATCCATCACCAAGGGCGTGTCTGCCATTTTCAACAACGGATAATCGGCCAAGTTGCTTTGCTGAACCGCGCCATTTTCAAGCGTAATCGCCTCACCAATGGCGGACGAAAGCCCCATGATGATGCCGCCCTCAATCTGTGCCATAGCGGCGTCCGGGTTAACAATGCTTCCGGCGTCCACGACCGTTGTTACCTTATGCACTTTGGGCATGCCGTCTTCACCGACCGACGCTTCGATTACCTGCGCGACGATGGTTCTGAAACTTTCGACCAGTGCAACGCCGCGACCCGTTCCGGCGGGAAGGGGGGAGCCCCAACCGCTGCGTGCAGCGACTTCGTCCAAGACGCGCAAATGCCGCGATCCCGCTTTCAAATGATTACGGCGAAACACAACCGGGTCTTCGCCCGCTGCATGGGCCAGCTCGTCCATGAAGCTTTCGTTGTAAAAGCCCTGCTGGGTCGAGTTGACCGAACGCCACGCGCCGGTTTGCTGGTTCGAAACATGCGCAAAGTGCCGGCGCGACACGGCAGGAAGGGTATAAGGAAATACCGTTTCGCTCTCCGCGCTTTCGGGTTGGGCATAATCGTTGCGATATGCGCTTATGCGCTTTTCTTTGGTCAACGACGCCTTCAGCGCGGCGGAGCTTTGCGGGCGATATGCGCCTTGGGCGACTTCTTCCTCGCGGCTCCAGATCAGCTTGACCGGATAAGGCAATTGCATCGCAAGCTTTGTGACCTGACCGACGATTTCCATATACATCGGCAAACGGCGGCCAAAGCTGCCACCGATCATCATCGGGTGGAATGTCACATCATCCGCGTCGAGACCGGAAACGTCCACGGCCATCATCTTGGTCGCAAGTGGGTCCTGCATGCCGCCCCAAATGTTGAGCTTCCCATCCGTGAAATGGGCGGTCAGGGCAAACGGTTCCATCATCGCGTGGTGCAGGAACGGCACCTGATATTCAGCTTCAATCGGCTTTGCGCCAAGTCCGGCCTGCACATCACCGTCGCCGGCTGTGCTATCGGCATCACCCTTGGCGATCAGGTCATCCTGCGCCTTGAAAATGGACGCGGTGGAGATGCCGCCATTGCCGCCGTCGGAAAACTGTGGGGTGAGCGCGCGCAAGCCGGAAATGGCGGGCCAATAGCCTTTCGCCACGACAGCAATAGCATCATCGAGCTTAATGACTTTCTCGACACCTTTGACCGCCAAGGCAGGCGCAGTGTCTACGGACGTCAATTTGCCACCACGCACAGGCGCCGCCATGATCGTTGCGACGCGCATGTCGGGAACCGAAAAGTCGATGCCATATTGCGCGCTGCCATCGACCTTCGCGGGAATGTCGAGCCGCTGCATCGATTGGCGCATGATGCGATATTGCGATGGATCCTTCAGCTTTGGCGCATTTTCGAGCGACAAGGTCGCGGCTTCAGCCGCCAGTTCGCCATAGCGCAACGCACGACCGGATTTGGAATGGATGACATGGCTGTCCTGTGTCGTCAGTTCATCGGCTGGAACGTCCAGCCGCTTGGCAGCCGTTTCAATCAATGCAAGCCGCGTCGCCGCCCCGACATTTTGAAAGGTCACCCGGCCTGTGAACCGCAAAGCGGTTGAGCCGCCGGTCATCTGAAGGTTCATTTGCCGCGCGATGAAGGACAGAAATGATTGCGGAATACCATTAATGATCGCAGGCTGCCCCGTCATATCGGCAAGGAAAGCGCGTCCAAGCCCCACATTGGCGAACGCCGGTTCTGCGGGTGCAGAAACAACGCGCACCTGATCCCACGCAGCGTCCAGTTCTTCGGCGAGCATTTGCGCAAGACCGGTGTTGGAACCCTGACCAATGTCGGTGTGCGGCGAATAAATGGTGATGCTGTCATCCTCACCAATTTTCAGCCATGTGGCAAAGCTGTGGCCGCCGTCGCTTTCAAGGCGTGCCTTGGCGGATTTGGCAGCATTGCTGTCGGCGATGGAGATACCGAACAGGCCGGCACCGACGACCGCTACACCACCAATGAGGAAGGCACGGCGCTTGACGCCCTTTCGCTTTGTTGGCGTGGCTGGTTGCGCTTCAGTTGCGGTGTTGTCAGCCATTATGCCGCTCCTTCTGCAGGTTTCGATGCTTTCGCCGCTTGCCCGGTTGCTGCATGGATCGCCTTACGAATACGCGGATAGGTGCCGCAACGGCAGATGTTGGTCATCGCCTCGTCAATTTGTGCGTCGCTTGGGCTTCCGGTTTTTTTGATAAGCGCCACAGCGGCCATAATCTGCCCCGACTGGCAATAGCCGCATTGCGGAACCTGCGCCGAAATCCATGCTTTCTGCACCGCATGGAGCGTGCCGTCCGCAGATTTCAGACCTTCGATGGTGGTGATCGATTTGCCTGCGACTTCGTTTACGGGAACGCTGCACGAACGGGTGGGTTCGCCATTCACATGAACGGTGCAAGCGCCGCACGCCGCAATGCCGCATCCGAATTTCGTACCGGTCAGGCCAAGCTCTTCGCGAATAACCCATAGCAACGGCGTGTCTGGCTCCGCCGAAAGCGCCACCGGCTTGCCATTGATTGACGTCTGAATTGCCATGCAAATAAGCTCCCACTCATATCTGCGTTTCATATAGCAACGCTCCTGCCACTTTGCTAGCGCATTGCCATGACTATGGGCAGCGCCAACCACGACCGTATCTTTGCCGCCGCAATCGACTGGGCAGGCGCGCCTATGGCGATTGCCACGGTGGTCGAAACTTGGAAATCCGCGCCATGCCCTGTTGGCACCCATATGCTTGTGCATGCGGACGGGCGCTTTGTAGGTTCGGTTTCGGGTGGCTGTGTCGAAGGCGATGTTCTTGAACGCGCACACATGGTTTTGGCTGGCGCGCCGCCGGTGCTGCGCCGATATGGCATTGCTGACGATGCGGCGTGGGACGTAGGCCTGCCCTGCGGCGGGGATATTCAGGTGCTGGTCCAGCCTGTTTCCGCCGATGGTTTTCCGGCGCATCTGTTTGCCGATATCATCAAGGCGCGCTCGGCCGGTGCGGCATTGTCGGTTGTGACGGATTTGGAATCGAGCCGAAGTGCCTTGCTGGACGATGATGCCGGTGCTGGCTTTGTTAATATCTACCATCCGCCGCGCCGTTTGCTGATTGTCGGCGCGGTCGAAATTGCATCGGCACTTGCCGCCATCGCGACATCGCAGGGCGTGGATGTCACATTGTGTGACCCGCGCGGGCGGTTTTTAACGGCGGAACGCTTTCCCGGCATTCGGTTGGATGACCGCTGGCCCGACGACGCGGTCAAGGCTTTTGCGCCCGATAGTCGAAGCGCGATTGTGACGCTTAGCCATGATCCCAAAATCGACGACCCTGCGCTTGCGGCGGCGCTGGCGAGGCCTGCGGCCTATGTTGCTGCGCTCGGTTCCGTCCGGTCGCATCAGGCACGCCTTGCCCGCCTGTCTGCGGCGGGTGTCAGCGCAGAACAATGCGCGCGCATTGAGGGGCCAGCGGGCGTTGCGATTAACGCCATCAGCGCGCCCGAAATCGCGCTGTCGATCGCGGGCGGCATGATCCGCGCGTTTAACCAAGGGCTCCGTTGATGCAGGCGAAGGACGTCGCAATCGTCCTGCTGGCGGCTGGAAATGCGCGGCGTTTTGGTGCTGATAAGTTGATGGCGGATTTTGAAGGTGCGCCACTTGGTGCGCGGGTGGCGCATGAACTGGCCAGCGTCGCGGCCGCAGCGCATTTTGCAGTGTGTCAGCCCGCAGCAATTATTGCAGCGCATTATACGCGTTTGGGTTTTGACATTGTCGATAACCCGAACCCCGGAATCGGGCTATCGGGCTCGCTTCATCTCGCGGTTGAGGCGGCCTTGCGCACCGATGCACAGGCGTTGCTTATCGCGCTGGCCGATATGCCGTTCGTACAGGCTGCCCATGTCGAGGCGCTGATCGCTGCTTGTACAGATAATGTCGTTGCATCGTTTGACGGAAATAAGTCCATGCCGCCCGCGATATTTCCGCGATCTCATTGGCCGGAATTGCTGGCAACAGTTGGCGATGCTGGCGCGCGGCATATTCTGGCCCATGCAGAAAAAATCGCTGCACCTGCGGGCATCTTGCGCGACATTGATACGCCGCATGATTTAGCTGCTTCAAAAGTTTCGCTTCATCGCATAGACCCTCCGCAATGAACCGGCCATCTGCACGTCCCACCATCGAAGCTGCTTTGCGCAACCCAAACCTTATGGCGGCGGCTGCCGCGCTTTCCGAAAACCGCTTGGAGGATGCCGAGCCGCTGTTGCGCGGTCATTTGCGTGATGCGCCAACTGACGTTGCCGCCATTCGCTTGATGGCGCAATTGGCTGCGCGTGTGGGCCGTTTGAAAGATAGCGAGGCATTGCTTCGCCGCGCGCTTGAGTTGGCGCCTGATTTCCAAGCTGCGCGTGCCAATCTTGCAACGGTATTGTACAAACAGAACCGGTTTCCAGAGGCGCTTGAGCATTTGAATGCCGTGCTCGCCGAAGACGGTGACAATCCGGTGCAGCAAAATTTGAAGGCTGCGGCACTGGGGCGGATTGGGGGTTATGCAGAGGCGATTGCGCTGTATCATGAACTGACCGCGCGTTTCCCCGATCATGCCAAATTGTGGATGAGCTATGGCCATATGCTCAAAACCGTCGGCAATCAGGACGAAAGTGTTGCGGCATATCGGCACGCCATATCGGTCGAACCAACGCTGGGCGAAGTGTATTGGAGCCTCGCCAATTTAAAAACCTACCAGTTTTCGGATGACGATGTTGCGGCGATGGAGATCGCTTTAACATCGGCCGGGTTGGGTTCGGAAGACGCGTTTCACCTGCATTTCGCGCTGGGTAAGGCAAGCGAAGAGCGCGCGGATCATACCGCCGCCTTTGCACATTATGCCAAGGGCAATGCGCTGCGCAGTGCGGAGCTGCACTATGATCCGCAAGGGCTAAGCACGCAGGTCGATCAGATCGCGGCCCAGTTCACCACTCCATTTTGGGAAGCGCGCGCGGGGCAGGGGCATAAGGCGCCAGACCCGATCTTCATCATCGGTATGCCGCGTGCGGGCTCGACGCTGATCGAGCAAATCCTTGCGAGCCATTCCATGGTTGAGGGGACTATGGAACTGCCCGATATTCCAGCCATGGCGCTGCGTGAAGGGCGCGGGTCGGACTGGATTGATGCGACCGTTGCGTTATCCGCCGATGATGCCGAAAGGCTTGGCGCGGAGTTCATCGAGCGCACGCGCATCCAGCGTAAAACCGACAAGCCATTTTTCATCGATAAGCTGCCCAATAACTGGAATTATCTGGCGTTCATCCGTTTGATTTTGCCCAACGCCAAAATCATTGATGCGCGGCGGCACCCGTTGGATTGCTGCTTTTCCAACTATCGTCAGCATTTCGCCAAGGGGCAGGCGTTCAGTTATGACCTTGCGCATATGGGCCAATATTATGCAGATTATGTGCGGGCGATGGCGCATTTTGATGCGGTAGCGCCGGGCTATGTTTACCGCGTCATTCACGAACAATTGTTGGAAGATCCGGAGCAAGAAATCCGCAACCTCCTCGAATATCTAGGGCTGCCGTTTGAAGAGGCGTGCCTGAATTTCCATGAAAACAAGCGCGCCGTGCGCACTGCGTCGAGCGAACAGGTCCGCCGCCCCATCAACCGCGACGGCGTTGACCAATGGAAACCTTATGAGGCGCATCTTGAGCCGTTAAAGCGCGCACTTGGCCATTTGTGGGAAATTTATCCGGCCGCAGCATAGTTGCTGGGTTGCAACACAGAAATGTAAAATTGTATGAAAACGGCTGATAGAGCGAAAATATATTGCGTGGGGACGCAATTGGGAGCCTAATTATTTCATGGTAACAAGGGAGGGTCGCTGCATGCGCCTACAAAGTCAGAAGTCTAACGTCCGAACAGCTATCGTTGTGCTGTTGACATCAACCGCCTTCGCAGCGCCAGCTATGGCGCAGCAAGCAGCTGAAGAGGACAGCAATGTCATCGTCGTGACTGCGCAAAAGCGTGAACAGAATTTGCAGGATGTGCCGATTGCCATCAACGCGATTGGCAATGAAAAGCTCGACCAACTTCAGGTCAGCGAATTGCAAGATGTCGTCAAGTTTTTGCCTTCGGTCACCATTCAGCAAGGCGGACCAGGTTTTGCGCAGGTGTATTTCCGCGGGGTAGCGTCGGGTGAAAACGCGAACCACTCGGCATCGCTGCCGACCGTCGGCACATATCTTGACGAAATGCCGATCACGACCATTCAGGGCGCGCTTGATTTGCACGCATATGACCTCGCGCGTGTCGAAGCACTGGCGGGTCCACAAGGCACATTGTACGGCGCAAGCTCAATGGCAGGTACATTGAAGCTGGTGACCAATGCGCCCGATCCTTCCGGACTTTACGGCAGCGTTGGCGTTGAACTCAACAATGTTGCGCATGGCGATTTCGGTTCGATTTACGAAGGCTTTGTGAACGTGCCAATCGCCGAAGGCGCCGCAGCGCGTTTGGTCGGCTGGTATCGTGATGATGGCGGCTATATCGACAATATTCAGGGCTCGCGCACCTTTGCGAGCTCAGGCATTCGCCAAAGCAATACCGCGTTGGTTGAAAAGAACTTTAACGACGCTGAAACATATGGCGCGCGTTTGGCGCTGGGCATTGATCTGGACGACAATTGGACCATCAAGCCAACGCTGATGGGGCAAGTCCAGAACACTCAGGGCAGCTATTCACAGGAACGCTCCGGCCAAACAACCGGTGAACTGCAAACGGTGCAGTACAACCCTGAGGGCAGCCGCGATAAATGGATTCAGGCCGCGCTGACCGTTGAAGGTAAGATCGGTACTTGGGATGTCACCGCAACGGGCGGACATTTGCGTCGTAAGACAGAAACACAATTGGACTATTCCGATTATGCCTATTTCTATGATGCGCTCGCTGGGTACGGCAATTATTTCTACGATAATGCCGGGAACCTCGTGAACCCGAACCAGTATATTGAGGGTGTTGACACGTATAGAAAAAGCTTCGGTGAATTGCGTGTTGCCAGCCCTGCGGACGCACCCGTGCGGTTCATTGGTGGTCTGTTTGCACAGCGTCAGTCGCACATCATCGACCAAAACTACATCATCGACAATATTGCCGATTCCATCACGGTTACCGGAACCGACAGCAATATCTGGTTGACCATGCAGAAACGCGTTGACCGCGATTATGCGGCATTTGGCGAAGTGACCTATGACCTGACGGAGAAGCTCTCGCTCACCGGTGGTCTGCGTTACTATAAGTTTGATAACTCGCTTCAGGGCTTCTTTGGATTTTCGAGCGGCTATTCCAGCCGAACCGGTGAAGCAGCCTGCCTCAACACCGATGGCACAACACGTCGTGCCAATCCAAGCGGCACACCCGTGCCGATCCTCGTCGATGGCAGCCCTTGTACCAATGTTGACAAGTCGACTTCGGACACTGGCTTCATCCACAAGCTGAACGCCACGTACAAGGTCAATGACGACGTGCTGCTATATGCAACATGGTCGCGTGGTTTCCGCCCCGGTGGTATCAACCGTCGCGGTACCTTGCCACCTTATGGCTCGGACAAGTTGGACAATTATGAATTGGGTTGGAAAACCACATTCGGTGCGTTCCGCTGGAACGGCGCAGTTTTTCAGGAAGACTGGAATAATATTCAGCTGTCCTTCCTCGGCGCAAACGGTCTTACGGAAATCCGCAATGCCGGTATTTCGCGTATTCGCGGTGTTGAAATGGATGCAGGCTTCCGTGCCGGCGGCTTCAGCATCAACACTGGCTTCAGTTATAACGACGCGCAAATTCGCCGTGACTTCTGCGCCATTGCCAACGCGAATTTTGATTGTTCGACACCGGGCAATTCCTTGCTCGCGTCTGCTGGATCGCGTCTGCCTGTGACAGCCAAATTGAAGGGCAACGCCATCGCGCGTTACGAATTCCCTGTCGCTGACTGGGATGGCCATGTTCAATTCGCCGTCAACCATATCGGAAGTCGCAAGAGCGATTTGCGGCCTGCGCAAAATGCAATCAAGGGCGATTTAGGCGCCTACACGACCGCTGACTTCTCCGTTGGTGTGAAGAGCGACCTATGGTCAATCGAGGCTTTTGCGACCAACCTGTTCGACACACGCGGTATCGTG
>JBILBJ010000062.1:0-9098 GCA_044353705.1 Sphingorhabdus sp.
TCGGCCACGACGAACAAAGCGATCAGCATCGATACGAACATAACAAGTATGCGTTCGGCGACACCAAGCATTTGCCCTGCAAAAACGGCGCCCACAAAAGCAAGGCCAAAGGCAAAGATTACGCGGGGAGAAAACCAACTGTTCACTATGTTAACCCGTCCATGTCAGCCCGTGCTGCGGCAATCCCTTGTGCGCTATTATCGGCTACACTGTCCCACATATAGACGCAGTTTTTGCGTGCAAGCATTGCCGATGAAATAACGGACATTTGATTATGAGAGGTTTCGTAATACCGCGATCAGATCATCAAAATGGTCGATGATGGCATCTGCGCCCATATCTTCCACTGGCCCGTGCAGGAAACCAAAGCTAACGGCCACACTCGGGATATCGGCATTTTTCGCGGCCATGATGTCGTAGATGGAATCGCCAATATAGGCCGCGCGTCCGCCGCCGCATCTTTTCACCATTTCAAAGATAGGCGCGCCTGATGGTTTAGCATTTTCCTTGCCCAACGTGTCCGCGCCCAAGATGCAGCCCATGCGATGTGCGAGGTTCAGGTCATTGAGCAACTTGACCGCCAGGCTCTCAAACTTGTTGGTCACAACCGCGTAACGCACACCCATCGCGTCCAGCGTATCCAGCAATTCCAGCGCACCGTCAAAGGGCCGGCTGTGGACCGATACATTGGCTTCATAATAAGCCAACATCTGGCGATAGAGCGGTTTGAAATCGCCATCGGGAACGCCGCCTGTTGCCTCCAACCCCTGTTGCAACATCAGCTTTGCCCCGCCGCCGATATGTTGCTTGACCGTTTCGGCCAAAAGCGCGGGTCTGCCGACGCTGGTGAGGACATGGTTGACCGCGGCAGTCAGGTCGCCGCTGGTATCCACTAACGTGCCGTCAAGGTCGAAGCCGATGATGTCGAAAGGAATTTTTGTCATATCGCTCCCAAATGGCCGCAAGTTCTGGAAACCGCAACAATTTGCTGGCATGGCACTGCTCATGACTGAATTAGCTGCCATCATCCTTGCCGCGGGCAAGGGCACTCGCATGAAATCGGACTTGCACAAGGTCCTGCATCCTATCGCCAGCCGGCCAATGCTGATGCACCTGATGGCGTCGGTTGATGCCTTAAGTCCTGCCAAAAAAATTGTGGTCGTCGGCAGCGGCAAGGAACAGCTTGAAGCCGCCTTGGTCGGGTCCGCAGAATTGGCCGTGCAGGAACCGCAACATGGAACAGGCCATGCCGTGCAGCAGGCGCAAGACGCGCTGGCTGGCTTTGATGGCGATGTCCTGATTCTCTACGGCGATGTTCCGTTCGTGCCGACGGCGACAATGCAGACGATGGTCGAAAGACTGAACGCCGCCGACGCGCCTGCGGTGGTTGTATTGGCGTTCGAGCCGGAGGACCCAACGGGCTATGGCCGCGTGATTGTGGAAGACGGCCGCATCGTTAAAATGGTTGAGCAGAAAGACGCGACCGAAGCTGAAAAGGCGGTAAAGCTGTCCAATTCCGGCCTGATGGCGGTCAAGTCACGCGATTTGTTCAGCTTGCTCGACTGCGTGACGGACGACAATGCGCAGAAGGAATATTATCTCACCGACATCGTCAACATTGCGAACGCCGATGGCCGCGTTTGCGTTGCAGTCACCACGGATCCCTTTGATGTTGCGGGCATCAACAGTCGCGCACAATTGGCCGAGATGGAGGCCGAATGGCAAAAGCGTCGCCGCGTGCAGGCGATGGACGATGGCGCAACGCTGATCGCGCCGGAAACCGTCTGGTTCGCATGGGACACGCAAATTGGCCGCGATGTTCTGATTGAACCCAATGTGTTTTTTGGCCCCGGCGTGCGCATCGCGGACAATGTAAAGATTCGTGCGAACAGCCATATTGAAGGCGCACAGATCGCCAGCGGTTGCGAAGTCGGGCCCTTTGCGCGGTTGCGGCCCGGAACGGTGCTGGAAGAAAAAGCCAAGATCGGCAATTTCGTCGAAACCAAGAAAGCGCATCTGGGCAAGGGTGCGAAGGCCAATCATCTCACTTACCTTGGCGATGCGACCATCGGTGCAGGCGCAAATATCGGCGCGGGCACGATCACCTGCAATTATGACGGCTATTTCAAATATCAGACGGTGATTGGCGAAGGCGCTTTCATCGGCTCTAACAGCGCCCTCATCGCGCCAGTAAAGATCGGCCGCGACGCGATTGTCGCGGCAGGCAGCGCCGTATCACGCGACGTCGCCGACGGTGAACTCCGCATGGTCCGCGCTGAGCAACTGGTAAAGCCAGGCTGGGCGGACCGTTTTCACGATGCGATGCGGAAGAAGAAGGCGGAGAAGAAGTGAGCGATGCTTGACGTCAACGGCCTGATATCTTCGTTTATTGAGCCTTGGCAGACATCTCGCTTTGCAGATATTCAGAAGGCCCCGTGGGATGTTGTCGGCAACATCGAGGCTTTGCTCAGACAACACATTGCCATTCTCGACTCTTCATACGAGCGCGTCGACGAATGGGCGGTTCACC
This sequence comes from Sphingorhabdus sp., assembly GCA_044353705.1. Taxonomy (GTDB): domain Bacteria; phylum Pseudomonadota; class Alphaproteobacteria; order Sphingomonadales; family Sphingomonadaceae; genus Sphingorhabdus_B. Next base: position 2,531 of record JBILBJ010000062.1, read on the forward strand.
GCACCGCGAGGATTGAGGCGGGCGCTGTTATCAAAGGGCCCGCAATCATTGGGCCTAATTGCTTCATAGCGGCTGGCGCATATCTGCGGGGCGGTGTGTATCTCGAACAGGATTGTATAATTGGACCGTCGTCCGAACTCAAAACCTCGGTCATGTTCGCCGGGTCGAAGCTGGCGCATATGAACTTTGTAGGGGACTCAATTATTGGCGCTGATGTCAATATTGAAGCAGGAGTTGTCATTGCCAATCACCGGAATGAGAGAGAGGATCGCAACATTCGCATCGTCTACCATGGACAGGTGATTGACACTGGCGTCAGCAAATTTGGCGCTTTGGTAGGCGACGGAAGCCGGATCGGAGCAAACGCGGTTATTGCACCGGGCGCATTATTGGAGCCAGCCTCGATTGCTGGCCGGCTTCAGCTCATTGACCAGAGCCCCGAGATGGAGTTGACTTGATATCATGATATGATATCAATATATCATGACTCGCATCCTCCCCGATTTACTTGATGCAAAAGTGCGCATGGAATCGCCCGACATGTTCGGTGAATATAATGACCATCAGGGGCAGATTTATCTCGCCATGGCGTCATGCAAATATCCAGAGTTGATAGTGAACGAAGCGAGTGACAGATGAGAATTCTTACGGACATTCCTGACGACGATATCGAGAAGCTGGACGCGCTGGCGGCCAAAGGAAAGCGTTCACGCGCGGCGGCAATTCGTGACGCTGTTAAGCTTTACCTGGTGCATAACACGGATAATAAGGACTGGATCGCCCGCGGCGCTGGTCTTTGGAAGCATCGGACGGATATTGGTGACGCAGTTGAATATCAAAGGGCAATGCGAGAAGACCGCAGGCCTTACGAAGATATATGATTTGTGGCCGACCCGTTTTTTGACACCAATATTCTGATCGACTGGCTCAGAGATAACCCCAAGGCTATCTCTGAGCTTTCACGATACAAAAAACACAGGATCAGTCGCGTCGTTTGGACGGAAATATTGGCAGGGGAGCCGCTTGAGCGACGCGACACTATCCAGCAAATCATTTCACCCTTCGAAGTGGTCGAAATTGATGCCAGAATTGCCGTTGCTGCTGCTGACATTCGATATCGATCACCGATGAAATTGATGGATGCCTATATCCTCGCGACCGCGCAGGTGAATGGCGCGATCCTGATAACTCGAAATACAAAGGATTTTCCGGCAGAGATGCCGGGCATCCGAATCCCCTACACAATTTGACGAAAGCAAAAAATCCATGTGCGGAATTATCGGGATTGTTGGCAAATCTGCTGTTTCGGACCGGTTGGTCGATGGGCTGAAACGGATGGAGTATCGGGGTTATGACTCCGCTGGTGTTTGCACCGTGCATGATGGTCAGCTCGTGCGTCGCCGGGCAGAGGGCAAGCTTGCGAACTTGGTCAATGTTCTGAAAACCGACGATGCGGCTGGCAACATTGGCATCGCACATACAAGATGGGCCACCCACGGCGCACCAACCACCAGCAACGCGCACCCACATGCGACGGGCGAAGTCGCGCTCGTGCACAATGGTATCATCGAGAATTTCAAGCAGCTGCGCGATGAACTCATCGCCCGCGGCCGGACGTTTGAAAGCGAAACCGATACCGAAGTCGTGGCGCATCTGGTGTCTGAACAGGTGGAGGCTGGCCATGCACCTGCCGATGCCGTGAAGGCCGTTCTGCCGCGCCTGCGCGGTGCCTTTGCGCTGGCGATTGCGTTTCGCGCATTTCCGGATTTTCTGATCGGCGCGCGCCTCGGCAGCCCGCTTGTTGTTGGCTATGGTGATGGCGAAACCTATTTGGGTTCGGATGCGTTGGCGCTCGCGCCGCTGACACAGAAAATTGCTTATTTGGAAGAGGGCGACTGGGTTGTCGTCGCGCGCGATGGTGCGCAGATTTTCGATAAGGACAATCATCCTGTCACGCGCGAAGTCACCACCAGCGGTGTGTCCGCGGCGCAGATCGAAAAGGGCAATTACCGCCATTATATGCAGAAAGAGATATTTGAGCAGCCCACAGTGGTCGCCCAAACGCTCTCCAGCTATATCCGCCCCGTTGAACAGACCGTTGCCCTGCCGCAAATGGATTTCGATCTTGCGGGCGTGAAGCGCATCACGATCGTTGCCTGCGGCACATCCTATTACGCTGGCATGGTCGCCAAATATTGGTTCGAAACATTTGCCCGCGTGCCGGTCGACATCGATGTCGCGTCCGAATTCCGCTATCGCGATCCGGTGTTGGAAGAAGGCGGTCTGGCGCTGTTTATCTCGCAATCGGGCGAGACGGCAGACACGCTGGCCGCGCTGCGTCACTGCAAGGAAAACGGCCAGACCATCGCGGTCGTGGTCAATGTGCCGACATCATCAATGGCGCGTGAAGCCGACCTATTGTTGCCAACACATGCCGGCCCCGAAATCGGCGTTGCTTCAACCAAGGCCTTCACCTGCCAGTTGGCCGTGCTCGCCGCACTCGCCGCGCATCTCGCGCGCGTCAAAGGCAAGCTGACCGCAGAAGAAGAAAGCGAGATTGTGCGCCATCTGATCGAAGCGCCCGCTGCGCTGAACGCTGCCTTGGCACATGACGAAGACATTGCGGCAATGGCACACCTTATCGCGCCTGCGCGTGACGTGCTCTACCTTGGCCGTGGCCCCGATTATCCATTGGCGATGGAGGGTGCCCTCAAGCTCAAGGAAATCAGCTACATCCATGCCGAAGGCTATGCCTCGGGTGAAATGAAGCATGGCCCAATCGCGCTGATCGACGAAGCTGTGCCCGTTATCGTCCTCGCGCCAAGTGGCCCGCTGTTCGAAAAGACCGTGAGCAATATGCAGGAAGTGCGCGCGCGGGGCGGCAAGGTCGTGCTGATTTCCGACGCCGAGGGCATAGCCGAAGCGGGCGAAGGCTGCCTTGCGACTATCGAGATGCCAAGCGTCCACCCGCTCATCGCGCCATTGGTTTATGCTGTGCCCGTGCAGTTGCTCGCTTATCATGTGGCGTGCGCGAAAGGCACGGATGTCGACCAGCCCCGCAATTTGGCAAAGTCTGTTACCGTGGAGTGATGATGCGCGAAACGCGTTGAAAGCTGCCGGGCAATGCCGCCGCTTAACCTGTCCAGCGATGCGCTGAATCGGGTTATTGGCGGTCCAGAAGAAGGGGTATGATATGTCCGTGTTTGTAATAGCGGCGGTTGCGGCCGCGATTTTTCTTGCCGTGGCTTTCGTCGGCGTTCGGTCGGGCAAATCGTCCAATCCTCGAAAACGGGAAGACAGCGATAGCGGCGTCAGCACGACCGCCACAGATAGCGCCACAGATAGCGCCGCAGACTGCGGCGCGGGCGATGGCGGCGGCTGCGGCGGCGATTAGAACTAAAGTCCATTCGCACAAAATGCTAAAGGCCGTGACATCAGCCAGCCAGCGATGTCGCTAAAACTGCCTGGGCTGCAAAAAGGAGACGTGAATGAGCGCTGGTAAAATCATCCTGATCGTCGTTTTATTGTTGGTGGCGGTTCATCTGCTGTTGTTCGGTTACCTGAAGCGACGGATTGCTGCTGCGAAACGCGACAAGGGGCTATAGCCCCTGCGCCTTAATGCACCGATAGCAGGGGTGATACGGCAGCGGTCGCACGGGTTGATTTGCCATATTTGCAAGCTTATAGCGGCAGGGCAAAAACAAGCGGTCCCGCGGGGCCGCTTTTTGGCTTTTGGAATATGCCAAGCATTTGGTTGGAAGGAAATATACCATGTCGATCACGCCTTTGATGCCCGTCTATCCGCGTTGCGGTTTCCGACCGGTGCGCGGCGAGGGCGCTTGGTTGATTTCCGAAGACGGCAGCCGCGCGCTCGATTTCGCAGCGGGCATCGCTGTGAACTTGCTTGGGCACGGCCACCCGCATTTGACCAAAGCCATCCAGGATCAGGCAGCGACGCTGATCCATGTATCGAACCTATATGGCAGCCCGCAGGGTGAGGCATTTGCCCAGCGGCTGGTCGATACGACTTTTGCGGACACCGTGTTTTTCACAAACTCGGGCGCCGAAGCTGTCGAGTGCGCAATCAAGACTGCACGCGCGTACCACCAGAGCCAAGGCAGCGATCGCTTTGAAATCATCACCTTCAAAAATGCCTTTCATGGCCGCACGATGGCGACGATTTCTGCCAGCAATCAGGAAAAGATGCACAAAGGCTTCCTGCCTTTGCTCGAGGGTTTCAAATATGTCGACTTCGACGATTTGGAAGGCGCCAAGGTTGCATTAGGACCCAAGACCGCTGCCTTCCTCGTCGAACCGATTCAAGGGGAGGGCGGTGTTCGCCCTGCGTCTGACGCTTTTATGAAGGGCCTGCGCGCGCTGGCCGACGAACATGGCATCATGCTCATCCTCGACGAAGTCCAGTGCGGTGTTGCGCGTTCGGGCACGCTCTATGCCCATGAACAATATGGCATCACGCCAGACATTATGGCGACGGCAAAGGGCTTGGGCGGCGGCTTCCCCGTGGGTGCGTGCTTGGCGACCGAAGAGGCAGCCCGCGGCATGGTCGTAGGGACGCACGGTTCGACCTATGGCGGTAACCCATTTGCGATGGCGGCATGCCAAGCGGTTTGGGATGTCGTGGCGAATGACGAATTCCTCGAAAATGTGCGCGCGACGGGCGATAAAGTGCGCACCTCACTTGAACAGTTCATTGGCAACTATCCCGACCTGTTCACCGGCGTGCGTGGCAAGGGCTTGATGCTGGGCGTGATGATGACGCACGAAACGCGCGCGTTCGTCGCGCATTTGCGGGACAATCATGGCCTGCTGTTGGTTGCCGCTGGTGACAACACCTTCCGTGTGCTGCCGCCGTTGAACATTACCGATACCGAAATCCAGATTTTCATGGAAAAGCTCTCGGCTGGCGCGGCAAGTTACCAGGTACCGCAGCCGGCATGACCCGTCATTTCCTCAATCTGGCGGATGCGGGCGGTGACGCTATTGCTGCCATGCTCAACGACGCAATTGACCGCAAAGCCGCACGACAAGGCTGGCCAAAGGGTAAGGCAGACGCGGATGCGCCATTGGCCGGGCATACGCTCGCGATGGTGTTCGAAAAAAATTCGACACGCACGCGGACGTCATTTGAAATGGCGATGAAGCAACTGGGCGGCGACAGCATATTTATGGCGTCTGGCCAAATGCAGTTGGGGCGTGGGGAATCAATCGCCGATACCGCCCGCGTTTTGTCGCGCTATGTTGATGCCATCATGATCCGGACCGATGACCATGCAAAGGTCGAAGAGCTCGCGCATCACGCCAGCGTGCCTGTGCTAAACGGACTGACCGATTTGTCGCACCCGTGCCAGATTGTGGCTGACCTGTTGACGATAACCGAGCACGGCAAGTCGTTGCCCGGGCTGGAGCTTGCGTGGCTTGGCGATGGTAACAATGTGCTCAACTCCATCGTTGAGGCTGCGGGATTGTTCAAGTTCAACGTGCGGATTGCCGTGCCGCAGGGTTATGAAAGCGACGATAGCTTTATCGAGTGCGCGCGCGCTGCGGGTGCGAACGTTACGCTCACGCGCGACGCTGCCGAGGCGGCACGTGGCGCAGACGTGATTGTCGCCGATACCTGGGTGTCGATGGGACAAGAGCACGCCCATAACAAAATAGCCGCGATGATGCCCTATCAGGTCAATGAGCAACTTATGGCTATGGCGAAGGCCGATGCCAAATTTCTGCACTGCCTGCCTGCGCACCGTGGTGAGGAAGTTACGGATGCCGTGATTGATGGGCCGCAGTCGGTCATCTGGGACGAAGCCGAAAACCGGCTACACGCGCAAAAATCGATCTTACGCTGGTGTTTTGACCAAATTTAATGGCTGGGCAGTCCGAAACTTTTTGTAATCAGCCTTTGCGCTTTTCCATTCCGACCCGTGACGCACGCGGACGGTTGGTGCGGCTTGACGAGGTGTTGGCTGAAATATTGGCCGCGCATGCGTATCCGCCGATCATTGAGAAAACGCTCGCAGAGGCGCTTGTGCTCACGGCATTGCTGGGTGCCTCGCTGAAGGAAAAAGGCAGCCAGCTGACATTGCAGACGCAAACCGAAAAGGGCGCCATTCGTTTGATGGCCTGCGATTATAAGGACGGCGCACTGCGCGGATATGCGCAGTTTGATCCAGCGACTGTCGCTGCGCTGCCGGACGATTCCACATTATTGGGTATCTTTGGCAAAGGCTATCTTGCCATTACGTTCGACCGGATGAAGCCCGCTGTTGAGGGCGGTGGCCGGTACCAAGGCATCGTGCCGCTTGAGGGCGATACGCTGGCCGATGCCGCCGCGAACTATTTCGTGCAGTCTGAACAAATTCCGACACTCATTCGCGTCGCTGTTGACCATGTGAACGGCCGCTGTGTGGCTGGCGGGCTGCTCGTTCAGCATCTTCCTGAAGGCGAAGAAGGCCGCGAGCGCCTGCATGTCAGGCTTGACCATCCCGAATGGGAGCATGTGGAAATCATTGCCTCCACCATCGCCCGCGCCGAACTTGCCGATCCGGCATTA
>JBILBJ010000248.1:0-2644 GCA_044353705.1 Sphingorhabdus sp.
TGTGGGTCGGGATAAGTCGGTCGTCGCGCTGGAAAAAGCGATGGCGGCGAACAAGGAAATTTTCCTCGTCGCGCAGCTTGATCCTGCCGAGGATGATCCCGGCAAAGATGATTTGTACGATATCGGCGTAACCGCCACGATTATGCAGCTGCTGAAGCTGCCTGACGGCACAGTGCGCGTTCTGGTTGAAGGCAAGCAGCGCGCGCAACTGCGCGATTTGGTTGAGCACGGCAGCGAATATGTCGAAGCGGCGGTATCCCTCGTTGTCGAACAAAATGCTGAGGGCCCTGAAGCGACCGCGCTGATGCGTTCGGTCGCGGACCAGTTTGAAAATTATTCGAAGCTCAACAAGAAAATGCCCGCCGAAACCGCGGTGCAGCTTTCGGAGATCGAAACGCCGTCGGCGCTTGCGGACGCCGTTGCGGCCAATATCCAGTTAAAGGTGTCGGATAAGCAATCGCTTCTGGTTGAAGCAAACCCGCTTCGCCGGTTGGAAATGGCGTTTGCCTTCATGGAAGGCGAATTGGGCGTATTGCAGGTCGAAAAGAAAATCCGTGGCCGCGTGAAGCGCCAAATGGAAAAGACCCAGCGCGAATATTATCTGAATGAACAGATGAAGGCCATCCAGCGCGAGCTGGGCAATGACGATGGCGAAGGCGGCGACGAAGTAGCCGAGCTTCAAAACAAGATCGACACGATGAAGCTGTCCAAGGAAGCAAAGGCGAAAGCCAATGCCGAATTGAAAAAGCTGCGCGGCATGGCACCCATGTCCGCCGAGGCGACCGTCGTGCGCAATTATCTCGACACGCTTCTTGGTATTCCGTGGGGCAAAAAGTCCAAGCTGAAGCGCGATATCGCCAAGGCGCAGGACGTTCTTGATGAAGACCATTTTGCCTTGGAAAAGGTCAAGGACCGCATCGTTGAATATCTTGCGGTGCAGGCACGCACCAACAAGCTGAAAGGCCCAATCTTGTGCCTCGTCGGCCCTCCCGGCGTGGGTAAGACGTCGCTTGGCAAATCGATTGCGAAGGCAACGGGGCGTGAGTTTATCCGTCAGTCGCTTGGCGGCGTGCGCGATGAAGCGGAGATTCGCGGCCATCGCCGGACTTATATTGGTTCGATGCCCGGTAAGGTCGCGGCCAATTTGAAAAAAGCAGGGACGATGAACCCGTTGTTCCTGCTCGACGAAATCGACAAGCTTGGGCAGGATTTTCGCGGCGATCCGGCGTCTGCATTGCTTGAGGTTCTCGATCCGGAACAGAACAACAAGTTTAACGACCATTATCTCGAAATCGACTTGGACCTGTCCGACGTAATGTTTGTGACGACGGCGAATAGCCTCAATTTGCCACAGGCGCTTTTGGACCGCATGGAAATCATCCGGTTGGAAGGCTATACCGAAGACGAGAAGCTGGAGATTGCGAAGCGACATTTGTTCGACAAGCAAGTCGAAGCCCATGGGCTGAAACCGGAAGAATTCTCGGTCAGCGATGATGCTCTGCGCGATCTGATCCGTTATTACACGCGGGAAGCCGGTGTGCGTACGCTTGAACGGGAAGTCGCGAAGCTGGCGCGTAAGGCGCTGCGCCGCATCTTGGAAGGCAAAGCGACAAGCATTGCCATTACGCCTGAAAATCTCGCAGATTTTTCGGGTGTCCGTAAATATCGCCACGATATGGGCGAGGAAGAAAACCAGATTGGCGCCGTTACGGGTCTTGCTTGGACGGAAGTTGGCGGCGAATTGCTCACCATCGAGGCTGTGACTGTTCCCGGCAAGGGCCAGATCAAGACCACCGGTAAGCTTGGCGAAGTGATGAGCGAGTCCATTCAGGCTGCCTTGAGCTATGTTAAGGCGCGCGCGCCGAGCTATGGCATTAAGCCAAGCCTGTTTGGGCGCAAGGATGTCCACATTCACCTGCCCGAGGGCGCTGTGCCCAAGGACGGTCCATCGGCGGGTATTGGCATGGTGACATGCATCGTTTCCACCTTGACCGGCATTGCGGTGCATCGCGACGTTGCCATGACGGGTGAAGTTACCTTGCGTGGACGCGTGCTCCCCATCGGCGGACTGAAAGAGAAGCTGCTCGCGGCACTTCGGGGGGGCATCAAGACGGTGCTTATTCCGCAGGAGAACGAAAAGGACCTCGCCGACATTCCAGCCAACATAAAAGAAGGCTTGGAGATCATTCCAGTCAGCCATGTTGATCAGGTGCTGGCGCGTGCGCTGGTATCGCCTCTGGTCGCCGTGGAGTGGACGGAAGCCGATGAACTGGCTGCGGCCTTGCCGCCGACAGTGGGCGGCGAAAACGGGGCGTCGGTGACCCATTAAAGGGTGATAAATGCCTTTTGATTGCATATTGTGGGCAAAATTGGCAGTTTTTCACAGAAAATGACGGTTTTGGGCGGATTTTTCCTTTGACAGTGCACGCAATGTCATCATTATCCGTCCACCGGTTCACGCCGCGACTCAATTAACCAATATTTTGAGTTTTATACAATTTTTGAGAGGGGGGTTCCCAATATGAACAAGCAAGATCTCGTCAATGCAGTTGCAGACGCAAGCGGCCTGACCAAGGCAGACGCTGGTAAAGCAGTAGAAGCAACCTTTGAAGCAATCACTGGTGCGCTGAAGAGCGGTGGCGAA
>JBILBJ010000003.1:0-28828 GCA_044353705.1 Sphingorhabdus sp.
CATTCTCCGCGATCGCCTCTCCTATCGCCTCAAGGCTCTCTTCCTTTGCGGAGTCCAGAAAGCCACAGGTATTGACCAGCACAACGTCAGCGCCCGCATAATCGGGCGACAAGCCATAGCCATCGGCGCGCAGCTTTGTGAGGATCCGTTCGCTATCGACCAGCGCCTTGGGACAGCCAAGTGATACCATGCCGACCTTCGGCGCTGCTTTGATTTGAGTTGCCATGATGGCGGGCCGCATAGCGGGTTTCCGCACGCTTGTCACGGGCAGTATAGATTTGCGCTGCGCGTCAGGATAACAATCCAACAATGATCATAAAAATTACCAAAGGCACGGATCGCGATTTTCTCGCTATTGTTCGGGATGACGGTTCCACGGAGACCGCAACCTTTCCGAAAAAAGGCGTAACGCCGCATGATGCGATCCATTATTTCGTCGAAACCGAATTGAATCTGCGGACGGCGTTTTGGGGGCTTGTGGCACAAGGACATAGTCCCGCAGATATTCAGGAAATTGCGAAACAGGCGGGTCACGCCAGCGCGTCACGGGCGCAGACGCCCGGCGAACATATTGTGCAGCTGCTTCAGGCGGAACGCTTGGTGGAATGCTTCGAATCCGACGCATGGGGCGCCCCGGCGGACATCGAAACCTTTATTTCGATTGCCAACACCGCGTGCGAGGCTTCATTTATACCAATGCCTGCGCTGACGCCCCAATCCATTGATGCCGTCCGCACGCGGATTGCGGAGTTTCAGTCCATCTGGTTGGTTGCGATGGTTGGCCATGTGGCCGAATTTCAGTGGGATGAACCTTGATGGCGAACGCAAATTAACTGGCGATAATCGTCGCTGCAGCGAATGGCTCTCCCTTATCCGTTGTAAGCGCTCCGAAGATTGGCGAGGGACTCGTTATGGGTTAAGTCAAGCTGCAGCGGGGTCACTGCGATATAGCCATCCTCAATCACCTCAAGGTCCGTATCATGGCCAGGCGTGTGCACCATGCCATGAAGCCCAAACCAATAATAATCATAACCGCGCGGATCCGTGCCCTTGACGATCGAACCGCGGCTATAGTCATGAAAGCCCTGCCGGGCGACTTTGACGCCCTTAACATCCTGCGGCAACAACGGCGGGAAGTTGATGTTGGTTAGCGTGCGCGGCGTATGCGGCGTGTCCAACAACGGGCGAAGCACGCGCTCGCCCCACGCTTCGGCAGCTGAAAAGGGTACCGCATCGGCCATACCTTCTTTGCTATAGACTTGGCTAAGCGCAATGGATCGGATCCCCGCCAACGCCCCTTCCATCGCCGCAGCGACCGTGCCCGAATAGGTGATGTCATCCCCAAGATTGGCACCACGGTTGACGCCGGACAAAATCAGGTCGGGTTTGGCATCTTTCATGATGACACCAATGCCCAGCATGACAGAATCGGTTGGCGTGCCTGCAACCGAGTAATGCTTTTCGCCATGTTGGCGAATGCGAACAGGCTTGGTCAGTGTCAGCGAATGACCTGCGCCCGAATTTTCCTCCGCCGGTGCGACAATCCAGATGTCATCGCTCAGGGTGCGGGCAATCGCCTCCAACACCTTAAGGCCCGGCGCATTCACACCATCATCATTGGTCAATAAAATGCGCATCAGGCTGCAATCTCGAGCTTCGTCAGGCCGCGCATATATGGCAGCAGCGCGGCTGGAACGGTCACACTGCCGTCCGCCTGCTGGTGATTTTCGAGAACGGCAACCAGCGTACGGCCAACGGCCAAGCCAGAACCGTTCAACGTGTGCACGAACACATTGCCTTTGCTTTCCGCAGGGCGGTAACGCGTATTCATTCGGCGGGCCTGCCAGTCACCGCAGTTCGAACAGCTCGAAATTTCACGGTACAGCCCCTGCCCAGGCAACCAGACCTCAAGATCATAGGTCTTACGCGCGCTGGCACCCATGTCACCCGTGCACAAAAGCATCTTGCGATACGGCAACTCAAGCGCTTGCAAGATACCCTCGGCACTTTCGACCATACGTTCATGTTCGGCGGCACTGTCTTCGGGGCGAACGATGGAAACCAGTTCGACCTTTTCAAACTGGTGCTGGCGGATCAGGCCTTTCGTATCGCGTCCCGCCGCGCCTGCTTCGGAACGGAAACAGGGCGTTAACGCGGTCATACGGATGGGCAACACGCTCTCGTCCAAAATCTGCTCGCGCACGCTGTTGGTCAGTGACACTTCGGCGGTTGGGATAAGCCAACGGCCATCGGTCGTCTGAAAATTGTCTTCGGCAAATTTTGGAAGCTGTCCGGTACCAAACAGCGATTCCTGACGCACCAGATAAGGCGTGGCGCATTCTGTGTAACCGCGCTGTCCGGTCTGGTAGTCCAACATGAACTGACCAAGCGCACGATTAAGGCGCGCCATTTGTCCGCGCATGAAGGTGAAGCGCGCGCCGGAAATTGCCACGCCCGTTTCGAAATCGAGGCCAAGCACTGGTCCCAAATCCGCATGATCGCGCGGTTCAAAGTCAAAACTGCGCGGGGTGCCCCACCGCGCGACTTCAACATTTTCTGTCTCGTCTGCGCCATCTGGCGTGTCGTCAGCGGGCAAATTCGGCAGCCCGGCGAGCAGCGTATCCAATTCTTCGCCGGCCGCGCGTTCCTGTTCTTCCAATGCCGGCAATGTGTCCTTCAACGCGGCAACTTCGGCTTTCAGCGCCTCTGCCGTTGCGGTATCGCCCTTACCCATGGCAGCGCCGATTGCTTTGGACGCTTCGTTGCGTCGTGCTTGCCCATTTTGCATTTCGGTCAACACAGCGCGGCGATTTTCATCCAACGCCAGAACCGATGCAGCAACGGGCGCAGCGCCTCTGCGGATAAGGGCGGCGTCAAAGTCTTGCGGATTTTCGCGGATATATTTTAGGTCATGCATGGCGGCTGGCTATGCCGTTCGCGCATCGGTTTCGCAACGAAAAAGGGCAGCACGCCGTTTCCACAACTTTTATGCCCTCCACGACATTGTGTGACATTTGCTGCTTGTGCCGGTTTTGGCGTGAGTCTATAGCGCCGGCGAGAGTGGATTTGGACGCGGCAACCTTGGTTTTGCGGGGCCCGCCAGAGGTGGAGAATCTAACATGGGCGCAAGCGCCGAGCCTCAAACGAATACCGGAGAATTGAACAATTCCGGTTATGATATTGACCCTTCATATATTCCCAGTGACGACGAGCCGTTCATGAACGATCGTCAGCTGAGATATTTTGAAAAGCAGTTGGTTGACTGGAAAAACAATATCTTGGCGGAATCGCAGGGTACGCTGAATCAGCTTCAGGATGGCCCTATGCGCGAACCTGATTTGAACGACCGTGCATCGAGCGAAACGGACTGGGGAATCGAATTGCGAACCCGCGACCGTCAGCGCAAACTGATCTCCAAAATCGAATCCGCACTTCGCCGCATCACCGAAGGCGAATATGGTTATTGTCAGGTAACGGGCGAGCCCATTTCACTTGCCCGACTGCGCGCCCGCCCCATCGCGACAATGACGCTTGAGGCGCAGGAACATCATGAACGGCAGGAACGCGTTTCGCGCGACGACTAACGCCGCGACGTTCAATGATCATGGTTGATGTAACCATGTGAAGTCCACCGGGTTGATCCGCGATTTAACCATTTGGTTACCATTAAGTGGCAGTGTCCAAGTCTGGATTATTCCCAATTCTGTGCTTGGTGCTGCATTATGAATGACTCATTCGGCGGAATTAACATGTCGGCTGCAAAGCGGAGCATGGATCGAGACAGCCTTTTTCTGAAGGCAGTTCTGCGCTTTCCCAATACAAAAGATGAGCATGAAGTACGCATTCGCAACGTGTCAGCCGGCGGGCTGATGGCTGAAATCCCAACAGATACACTGCGCGGTGAACCGGTGGAGATAAAGCTGCGCAGCATCGGTTGGGTCAGCGGACACATTGCATGGGTAACCGACCGCCGTGTGGGTATTGCGTTTGATCACCCCATCAATCCGAAAGACGCGCGCAAGCCGGTTAACGCTGGTGTGATGGACCTGCCCCCGTATCTTCAAAGGCTAAACACAACGCCGCCCGCACCTGGCAAGCTACGCCGCGTTTAAATCAATCATCCAAGCAATATATGTCGACAGGGACGGCAATCTTGTCGAGCACGCGGCCAACGGGGTAAGCTGACTTACTTCCCTGCTCAATCGCCGCCTCAAGTATCTCACGCTTCTCGGCACCATTGATCACCAAAATCGCCGTTCGCGCGGTGCCGATTGCAGATGCTGTCAAGGTAACCCGGTTGACCGGGGCTTCGGGCGGAATCGGGTCTGGCGCAACGCCAACGGCGCGCACATCTTTGCCACCTTCGAGTGCGGTTTCGAGATCCGGTCCGGGGAATATCGACGCGGTATGCCCATCCGTGCCCATACCCAGCCAGACAAGATCGGGTGGCCAATGCAAGTCCGCAAGCCGGGCGTTTGCAGCACCTCCAGCGAGTTTATAGTCCGCAGCATCGCTGGTGATCGGCAGCACACGCGCGCCTTTCGGAATGAATATCTTTGCAATCATCGCAACATTCGACAGCGCATTGTCGACGGGAACCAACCGGTCGTCGGTCGGAATGATTGTTACACTTTTCCAGCGGATATTGGCTTGCGCCAGCTTTTCCAAAATAGGCTTTGGTGTCGAACCGCCCGGAAACGCAACCAACGCTTGGCCACGGGCATCAAGTGCACTTTCGATGATGAAGCTGACGTCGCCGACAACAGCGTCGATCAAATCTTCTGCTGCGTCAAAGTCCCACCATTCAATTTCTTCGGCCATGTGCCTTGCGTCTCCGTTAGTTGCTTAATGCCGATGCTGCCCGCGCTGCAGATTCTATCGCGGCAACATCAGGAACGCCTTTACCAACAAGCCAGCTTCCACCAACACATAAAATTTCAGGAACCGCGAGCCAGTCTGCTGCGGTTTCCTGTTTGATACCGCCGGTCGGGCAGAATTTGCACTGACCGAACGGGCCAATCAGCGATTTCAGCGCAGGAAGACCGCCATTTGCTTCAGCCGGGAAGAACTTGAAATGCGTCAGGCCCAAATCCAGTCCGCGCATGATATCACCCGCGCTTGCGACGCCGGGCAGGAACGGAATATTCTTGGCCACGGCAGCTTTGCCTAGATTGTCGGTCAGGCCAGGCGAAACGATAAACTCCGCCCCAGCGGCGATTGCGCTGTCGAGGCCAGCCACATCAACAATTGTCCCTGCGCCCACAATTGCGCCCGGCACCTTCTTCATTTCGGCAATGGCGTCCAATGCAGCGGCGGTGCGCAACGTAACTTCCAACACCGGCAAACCGCCTGCCACCAATGCCTCAGCAATCGCGCGCGCATGCGCCGCATCTTCAATCACCAGAACGGGGATAACCGGCGCGGTGCGCATGATTTTTTCAACGGACGTCATGGGCTATTCTTTCTCGAAATATTGCTGGGCATAGGCAGCCGCTGCGCCGAAAAGGCCGGGCTGCGGATGGGTGATGAGTTTAACGGGGATGGAGGCCATCAATCCTTCAAAGCGGCCTTTGGCGCGGAAACGTTCGGCAAAGCCTGAACGGACAAGGCTGTCTTTGATACGCAGCCCTAGACCGCCTGCGATGACGACCCCTGCAAAGCCGCCCTGAGCCAGCGTGATGTCACCGGCAACGCTGCCCAGCGACAGGCAAAAACGGTCAACAGCCGCCGCGGCAAGGCTATCCTCTCCGGACATGCCCATTTGCCAGAGCGTCTTGTCATCATATTGCTGAACGGCGCGGCCTTCGATAGCGGCTAGCGTTTCGTAGAGATCAACCAAGCCGGGACCGGATACCACCCGTTCAATCGAAACCCTGCGGTAGCGTTTGCGCAAGCGCGCCAAAACGGCATCTTCAATCGCGTCCAGCGGCGCGAAATCGATATGCCCGCCTTCGGTCGCCTGCACATGATAGGCACCGTCGATGCGGCTAACATGTGCGACGCCTAGACCGGTTCCCGGGCCAATGATGCTCAGCGTGCCTTCCGGCGCAAACGCCTGCTCAGGGCCAGTCAAATGGTGGAAATGCTCTGGCCCCGCTTGCGCAACTGCATGGCCCACCGCGCCGAAATCATTAACGATCACGAAGGTATCGACATTCAGCTTTTCACACACCATCGACCGGCGGATGATCCACGGATTGTTGGTGAGCTTAATGACATCAGCATCAACGGGCCCGGCAATGGCGATGGCGGTTGCGCGCGGAAGCGGCGCTCCGTTCATCCGTTGAAATTCCTGCCACGCGGTTTGGAAACTGGCATGCTCCGCTGTTTTCAGCGTTACCGCCTCACCAAGCGTGTTGACCTTGCCCGCGTCCACTTCAGCAAGGGCAAATCGCGCGTGGGTTCCGCCAATATCGACGGCGACAATCGCGGTCATAGCCCTGCCGCCGCGAGCATGGCTGACCCGCCCTTTTCCGCTTCGTCGGCCGTAGCGCGCATCATTGCAAACAGCTCGCGTCCAGTTCCCATTTGCGCCACGGGCGTCGGGGCTAGCGCGCGATCTGCCCATTCGCTGTCGTCGACCAGCACGGACAATGTACCGCTATTGCCGCACAGGCGCACGACGTCGCCATCCTGAAGCTTCGCGATTGCTCCGCCACGTGCGGCTTCGGGACTTAAGTGGATCGCCGCGGGCACTTTGCCGGATGCGCCCGACATACGCCCGTCGGTCACGAGTGCGACGTTAAAGCCTTTATCCTGCAACACACCCAAGGGGGGCGTCAGCTTGTGGAGTTCAGGCATGCCGTTGGCAGCAGGCCCCTGAAAACGGATGACGACAATGACATCGCGATCAAGCTCGCCCGCCTTAAAAGCTGCGAGAACATCATTTTGTTCATGAAATACCCAAACCGGTGCTTCGATGGTCCAGCGCGCTGGATCAACCGCACTGGTCTTGAACGTCGCACGGCCCAAGTTGCCCGTCACCAAACGCATGCCCCCATCGGGGCTGAACGGCGCGGACGGTGGGCGCAGCATCGTGTCATCGGCGGTGACCGCAGGCGCGTCGCGCCACACAAGCTTGTCCTCTTCCAACACAGGTTCACGCCCATAATCGGCCAAATCCTGACCCGCGACGGTCATGATATCGCGGTGGAGAAGTCCCGCGTTTATCAGTTCGCGGATCACATAGCCTATTCCGCCTGCCGCGTGGAAATGGTTCACATCGCCGGAGCCATTGGGATACACGCGGGCGATCAACGGCACCACAGCCGACAGCTGATCCAAATCTTCCCAATCGATGACGATACCGGCTGCCCGCGCAATGGCCGGAATGTGCAGCGCATGGTTCGTCGATCCGCCTGTTGCCAGCAAACCGACACAGGCATTGACGATGGCTTTTTCATCGACGCAACGACCCAAGGGGCGGTAATCGTCACCGTCCCAGCCAATCTCGCTCAACCGATGCACAGCAGCCCGGGTCAATTCGGTGCGCAGCTTGTTCCCCGGGTTGATGAACGCCGCACCCGGGATATGCAGCCCCATGACCTCCATCATCATCTGGTTGGAATTGGCGGTGCCGTAAAAAGTACATGTGCCAGCGCTGTGATAGGACGCCGCTTCCGCCTCCAGCAATTCGGCGCGGCCCACCTTGCCCTCTGCATATAGCTGGCGGACACGCTGTTTTTCTTTGTTGGCGAGGCCCGACGGCATTGGGCCTGCGGGCACGAGGATTGTGGGCAAATGGCCAAAGCGCAACGCACCGATCAGAAGGCCGGGGACGATCTTATCACAAATGCCCAACATCGCGACGCTTTCAAACATCCCGTGGCTCAGGCCAACCGCGGTTGCCATGGCGATGACGTCGCGGCTGAACAACGACAGCTCCATCGAGTCCTGACCTTGCGTCACCCCATCGCACATCGCGGGCACTGCGCCTGCGACCTGCGCTGTCGCGCCAACTTCGCGCGCGAATATTTTCATCTGCTCGGGGTAGCGGCCATATGGCTGATGCGCCGACAGCATGTCGTTATAGGCACTGACAATGCCGATGTTCATCGCTTTGCCGCCGCGAATGGCGGGCTTATCCTCACCGCTCGCGGCAAAGCCATGCGCCAGATTGCCGCAGCTTAAAGTGGGCCGGTTGACGCCTGCATCACGCTGCTTGGCAATCAGGTCGAGATAGGCCTGACGCCAGGGTTTTGACCGTTCGATGATCCGCGCGGTGACGGCTTCAACGGCCGGGTGCATTTTACTCATGCCAGCTCACTCCATCACGTTCGGTGAGTGCAATCGCTGCGTTGGGACCCCAGCTACCGGCACCATAGCCCTTTGGCTTCAACGCTGTCGCGTCCCACAGCGCCCGTATGGCATCGATCCACTTCCACTGGGCCTCAACCTCGTCACGGCGCACAAATAGCGTCTGGTCGCCTTCGATGAGGTCGAGAAGCAGGCGTTCATACGCAATCCGCCGTCGCGATCCGGCGAAGGCGGCGGTAAGCGACAGATCAAGCGGCACTTCACGCAAAGTGACCCCGCCGCGATCGAGCCCGGGTTCTTTGGCCATCACCAACAACCGAACATATTCCTCCGGCTGTAACCGGATGACCAGCGTGTTTGCCTCAAGCCGCCCGCCACGGTCCTTGAACACATTGTGGGGCACGGGTTTGAACTGGATCACGATTTCACTGCGACGCTCGGGCAAACGTTTCCCGGTGCGCAGGAAAAACGGCACGCCCTGCCACCGCCAATTGTCGACATAGGCTTTAATCGCCACAAAGGTTTCGGTGTCGGATGGCTTGCCGAGGTCGGTGTCATAGCTTTTGACCGCTTCGCCGTTGACCGCGCCTTCATTATATTGCCCGGTCACGACGTCACCTTCGACCACCGGACGCAGCGCGCGTAGGACCTTCACCTTTTCATCGCGGATGGCCGTCGCATCCAGACTTGCCGGTGGCTCCATCGCCGTCAGCGCCAGCAATTGCAGCATATGGTTTTGCACCATGTCGCGAAGCGCGCCGGTATCGTCATAAAATCCGGCCCGCCCCTCAAGCCCGACGGTCTCGCTCACGGTAATCTGCACATGCTCAATGGCATTGGCATTCCAAAGCGGTTCAAACAGCATGTTGGCAAAACGAAGCGCCATTAGGTTCTGAACCGTTTCCTTGCCCAGATAATGGTCGATGCGGAACGTACGCGTTTCCGGGAAAACCGCGTTCACGGCATCATTAATATGCTGCGATGACGCCAAATCATTGCCCAATGGCTTTTCAAGACCAATGCGCACATTTTCACCCGAAAGGCCGGCATTGTGGAGGCCCTTGATCGTTGGCTCAAACAAAGATGGCGCGGTGGAGAGGAAAATCGACAATCCGCCCGATATGTCCCCAATCTTGTTCGCCAATGCGGCAAAGCCTTGCGGATCTGACGCGTCCAGCGCGACATAAGAAAGCCTCTGCAAAAACGCGTCAATCAGGCCCTCGGCCTTGCGGTCATCGGGCAGAAATTCGCACAATGCCGCGCGTGCCATATCGCGAAAGGCATCATCGGTAAGTGCGCTACGTGCCGTGCCGAAAATACGCAGGTCGGGATTAATCAGACCATCGGCATGCAGCGCATATAAGGACGGCAACAGCATGCGCCGTGAAAGGTCGCCCGTGGCCCCAAATAACAGCAAGGTGGAACTGTGCATGCTCATTCTGTGCGTCTCCATGCAAGGCACCAGTCGGTTGCCTTACCAATCGCGACCCCCTTTATCCTGAAGGACACAAGCGTCTAGCGCTTATTCGTATGCAACGTTCAACCTGTTGCCCAGGCGCGCTGTTCGTCCATGCCCATGGAAATCAATATAGGATCGTCCTGTTGCCGTGCCTGAAAGTCCGCTTTGCCGGAAAGGCCGCACCATCCGGACGCAATCAACGCTTGTGCAGTTGGCGCACCCAAGGTCGTTCCTGGCCCCAGAACAATCACAATGTCCGGCGCGAATTCTGCGGCGGCAACCTGCACCGCGCGGCTAAAATCATATGTCTCGGTTAATTGCGCGCCAAGCGTGTAGGCGTAGATCGCGTCCGCGCTAAAGGCATGCGGCGACCAAATCTTGCCCTGCCCGTCAATTGCCGGAATGCTGCCGGGGCCGAAATCCGTCAGGGGATTCTGCCCGCGCGCCATCGGCACGATATGCTGCAGCAACGGACTGTGGAATGCCGCATGGTGCATCAGCCGCAATGGGAAACGGTCGTCCTTCGGCAGTTTTTCGGCCAGCCATTTCAGTCCGGCTTCGTCACCTGCGAACACCACCATCCCGCCGAGCCGTATCGACACCGAAATATATATTTCAGAAATATTCTGCGCTTCATGAATTAACGCATTCATAAAATGTATTTTTTCTTCGTCAACGTTCCAATCGGCATCAACAATGGGCCATACGATCTGCCCGCCGGTGCCATGTTCATGCATCAACAGGCCCATATTGTTCACAAGCCGCGTACCCGCCGCCAGATCGACAATGCCCGCACAGGCAAGCGCGAGATACCAGCCCATCGAATTGCCCGTAACCGCAACAATATCGAAGCGTTCACGGTCAATCGCCGCGAAATCGGCTAGGGCAGATGCATAAATGAGCGGAGACGCGTTATCACCGGTCATATGCACCGATGGCGCGTATTTCTGGGCTTTATCGAGCGCAGATACCGGCACTTGGCCCTTTTCCGCACGGACCGCATCAACAATGCCAACCACATCTGCGCGCGCCGCATGGTGCTTCTGCAGATATCCAAGCTCGGACGCGTTATACGTGCCGCGTCCCGGGCAAACAACCAATGCGCGCTTCTTCATGCGACCGCTGCCTTGGCGGCTTCCACGATCGATTGCTTGCTGGGCAACACCAGCTCAGCCGCGGGTCCAAGCGGGATGAAGCAATCTTCGGCGGTAATCCGGCTAACGGCGTTTCCGCGACCGGCCTCCGTCAATATGGTCATTAGCTTTTCACTCAAGCTTCCCGATCGGCGGCTTTCGTCCACAATCAGGATATTCGAACAATCCGCCACCGCAGCCACAATTGCGTCCGCATTCAACGGATGCAACCACCGCAGGTCAATGATCCGTAATGTGATGCCCAACGCTTCCAATTCGGGCGCAGCCTGACGTGATAAATAATAACCATTTCCATAGGTTATAATCGCAAGTTCAGTACCATTGCCAAATTGCCCAAGCGCGCCAAAGCCAATTTCATTTGCCTCCGCCGGCGCTGTATATTCCGCGGACCACGCCCCATCATCCGCGCCATGAAGGTCCATTGTGTGATACAGCGCGATGGGTTCAAGGAACACCACAACACGGCCATCCTCATGCGCGAGCCGGACGCATTCACGCAGCATAGCAGGCGCGTCGGCGGCGCCCGACGGACATGCGACAATGATACCGGGAATGTCGGTGAGGACAGCGATGCTGTTGTCATTGTGGAAATGCCCGCCAAATCCCTTTTGATAGGGCAAGCCGGCGATGCGCACGACCATAGGGTTGCGATATTGCCGGTTTGAAAAGAAGGACAAGGTCGCCGCCTCGCCCCGGATCTGGTCCTCTGCATTATGCAGATAGGCCAAAAACTGGATTTCAGGGATGGGAACAAAGCCATTATGCCCCATGCCGATGGCGAGCCCAAGGATGGTCTGTTCGTCCAGCAATGTGTCAAACACCCGCGCTGCGCCGAATTTTTCCTGCAGCCCCTGCGTCACGCCATAGACGCCGCCCTTGCGCGCGACATCTTCGCCAAACACCGCGACATTGGAATATTGCAGCATGATGTCCGCCAAGGCGAAGTTGATGCTCTTGGCCAAGGTAACGGGCTTTGCGAGGTTGCGCGCATCCTTCGCAAAAAGGGCGTCGCGCGCGGCCGTATCGGGCAATGGCGGCGACGGGTTAGCCCCTTCCTCTGGCAGGATGGACGCCATCACCTCTTGTGCGGTGACGAGCCGTGGCTTGGCGAGCGCATCCAACGCAACACGGTCCACCCGCGCGCGCATATCTTCGTAGCGCGCAACAATCTCCGCGCCCGACATGCCAGCTTGCTCATGCAAAATCCGCGCGCTGTGCAGCAATGGATCTTGCGCTTCGGCCGCTTCAATCTGCGTAATCGGTGCATAGCTCAATTCAACATCAGCCCCGGCATGCCCCATGAGACGCACCGTCTGCATGTGCAGAAATACGGGCCTGCGCCGCGCACGAGCATAGGCAACGGCTTCGTGACAGCCACGCAGAGCATCATTCAGGTCAGCCCCGTCGCAGGCAATATATTTCAATGCGGGGCGATACGCGAAGTTGGCCTCTATCCACCCACCGGGCGTCCGCACCGAAATGCCGATGCCATTATCCTCGCACAGGAAGACAATGGGCATGGGCAAATGCTGATACGCAGCCCAGCAGGCGGCATTAAACGCGCCTTGCGATGTGGAATGGTTGGCCGACGCATCGCCGAACGAACATAAAATGATGGAATCATGGGGGAGAACCGCGTCATCAAGTTGCAGACGGCGTGCGAGCCCCAAAGAATGCGCGGCACCGACGGCCTTTGGCAAATGCGAGGCAATGGTGCTGGTCTGCGGCGGGACAAAAGTGTGTGCACATCCCAGAACCTTGTGCCGCCCACCGGAAATCGGATCATCTGCCGACGCTGCGAAGGACAAAGCCATGTCATATAATGGCGTCAGGCCGCCCGCTTGTTTTTTACGCTGAATCAGGAACGCGCCATCACGGTAATGCAAAAATGCCATGTCGGTCGCGCGCGTCGCCGCCGCCATCGCCGCCGTGCCTTCATGCCCCGAACTGCCGATGGAATAAAAAGTCTTGCCCTTTGACCGGCGCGCCCAAAGATCGAGGTGACGGTTCATGATTTGCGTATCGAACAAATCCACCAGCACATGGGCCGCTGCCCCTTCGGCAGCACCTTCTAAGCGCGGGGCTGGAAAGTCATGGGCAGCAACACGCCGCAGAAAAGCCGCGTCTAATATCGTAGGACGGTCAAACATAGTCGCACATAATTAGCGCCAAAGGGCACAAAAGCCACAGCAAAGTATGAATTTCAATTGCATGATTAAATTGCTGGATTTGTTAAAATTCGGCGATAGGATGGCGGTTGAGTGAGAGCTTGCTTGCCGGACCAACCCAGACGGTGAGTGTGTCAAAACTGGTATCCCGAAGTGCGTAGCAAATGCCACAAGGGGATCGGTTGAATAGGAGGAGAGAGTATAATGCGTCGTTTTAATCGTGTAATCACGGCTGCCCTGTGCAGTACCATCTGCAGCGCTATGTTAGTGCCTGCGGCTTACGCCCAAACAGCCCAAGCCGAAGAAGATAGTGGTGATGAGCCCATCATCGTGACTGCAACATTGCGCGCGATGGATGTACAAGACATTCCGCTTGCCGTGACCGCGGTCGCGCCAGAGGCGCTGGAGCGTCAGGGTATCAACGACATTAAGAACCTGGCGTCCATTTCGCCAAGCTTTAACATTCAATCATCGCAGACCGAAACCCAAGGTACCTCGATCAAAATTCGCGGCGTCGGCACCACGGGTAACAACACTGGTCTTGAAAGCTCGGTCGGTGTTTTCATCGATGGCGTATATCAATCACGTCCAGGCGTTGCTTTGGGTGACCTTGTCGACCTTGAGCGTCTTGAAATCTTGCGTGGCCCACAAGGAACCTTGTTTGGCCGCAACACGTCGGCCGGCGCGCTGAACGTAACGACAAAGCGCCCAAGCCTCTCTGAAGTCGAAGGCTTCGCAAACGCCAGCTACGGCAATTATAATTTCATGAACCTTCAAGCTGGCGTCAGTGTTCCTATCACCACTGACGTTGCGGGCCTCCGGGTGTCCGGCACATGGCGTAAGCGCGACGGCTATCTCAAATCCCCCACGGGCGTAGAGAGCAACAACCGCGATCGCTACATGCTGCGTGGACAGCTCTATGTCGAACCAAATGCGGATGTGAGCATCCGTCTGTTGGCCGATTATGCCAAGACCGACGAACAATGCTGCGAAGCGGTTATCGTTCGTGAAACCGAACTTGCGCCTTTCTCCGCTTTCCACGGCTTGGCCAGCGATGGCGTAGACCAGTCCGGAATGAGCGCGCTGAAGAATCTCTCGATCAACGGCGGACCTTATCTGAACGGCTCCAAGCAATGGGGTACTTCGGCGGAAGTAAAATGGGACTTTGGTGGCACAAAGCTGACCTCGGTTACCGCATATCGTAAGTTCGATTCGAGCTCGACAACGGTCGGTGGCTTCACTTCCAACGACACCTACACAGTGGGCAATGGCGCACCGACATCACGCCCCGGCATTATGCCATCGGGTGACCATATCAAGACCTTCACCCAAGAGCTGCGCCTGCAAGGCACTGCTATGAACGATGGTCTCGACTGGTTGATTGGTGGTTTCTACTCGAGCGAGAAAATCCGCGCGGACCAGACGATGACGCTTAATTCCGCTTTCCAAAGCACTAACAGCGCGTTTAACTTTGCCAATGCGGCCGGGGTAAATCCGTTGTTCGCACTGACGGCATTTGGCAATGCCGGCGTTCCGGTCAATGCCAATGGCAACTATGCCGAAAACCGGTTCCTGCAGGATGCAAAAAGCTGGTCGGTGTTTACGCACAATGTGATCAATTTCACCGACAAGCTGAGTCTGACGCTGGGTGCGCGTTACGTGAATGAGACCAAAGACGCGTCATTCAATCAGCTTGCCGCAACAAGCGGTGCGGGCGCCAGTGCGTGCCAAGCCAGTGTGAATGGTGTTTTGACCGGTGCCGTACCTGCCCCACTTCGTGCGGGCATGATTGGCCTCAACTGCTTCCCATTTGCAACGTCGGTTGCCCTGACAGCGCCTGCAGCAGTCGGCGGCGGCCTTGCGAGCGCCAAGCTGCCTTTGCCACGCGCTTGGGCGGACGAGTTCAAGGACGACGAGATCACCTATACGGCCCAATTGGGTTACAAGGCTAACGAAGATCTGTTGTTCTACGCCGGTTACAGCCATGGATTCAAATCGGGTGGCTTCAACCTCGATCCACAATCGGCAACATTGCAAAACTCGGGAGCTATTCTTGCCGGTTTGGCAACGGGTACTATTGTGGCACCGGTTTATGCTGAGCCAAGCTTCGAATCCGAAAAGGTCGACCAAATCGAAGTCGGCGTAAAGGCGACATTATTTGGTAGCATCAAAGCCAACTTGGCCTTGTTCGACATGAAAATGAGCGATTTCCAGGTGCTTGAATTCACGGGCGTCCAGTTCCTGACCTTCAACGTCAATTCGGCGCGGTCAACAGGTGCTGAACTCGAGCTGTTTGGTAAGCTGAGCGACAATATCTCGGCGAATGTCTCGGCAACATATGCCAATTCTCGCTATCCTAGCGATTGTGCCGATGGCGTCGCTTTGGCAGCACTGGCGTCAACGCAGAGGCTGTGTGGTTCTACGCTAACCAATGCGCCTAAGTTCGCAGGTGTTGTTGGCCTGACTTATGATGGCCAACTCAATGACTCCGGTTGGGGCGTGCTGGTCAACGGCAATGTCAACTATTCGGGTCGCCGCCGCACCAGCACGATTCCTTTGGATACCAACAACCTGCCAATCCCGCTGGATTATCAGGACTCTTATTTCAAAATAAATGCCCGCATCGGCTTAACTACGCCGAACGAGCAACTTACTTTTGAATTGTGGGGCACCAACCTGAATAACGAAATCACGCGCGGCGTGACATCTAACACCCCGCTGCGCGGCGGTGCAGGCACCCGTTCACGTATCGGTTTCGTTGAAGAACCACGCATGTACGGCCTAACCGTCCGCACCAAGTTCTAAACCAACGACACAAACAAAAAGGGCGGCCTCCGCGGAGGTCGCCCTTTTTTGTGCCTTGCGTGCTGGTTTTATGCAGCAGCTTTATACAGCGTCTCGCCCTTGTCCGCCATGTCGCGGAAGCTTTTGGGTGGTGCGAAACGATTGCCAAATCGCTGTGCCAAATTGTCGGCCGTGCGGACGAAGTTCTCCAAGCCGACGGTGTCGATATAGCTCATCGGGCCGCCGGTGTACGGCGCAAAGCCCCAACCGAAGATCGCACCCAAATCAGCGCTCTGTGGATCGCGCACGACCTCTTCTTCAAAGCATTGCGCGGTGGCAATCAACTGAATGTACAACAGGCGCTGCTTCACTTCGTCTACCGATGGTTGGTCTGCGGCGAGCGGGTAATGCTCCGCCATACCTTGCCACAGGCTCAGGCGTTCGCCCTTGGCATCATAATCGTAAAAGCCAGAGCCGAAACGGCGGCCCTTACGGCCAAGCTTGACCACCATCAATTCCATGAAGTCTTCTGTGCCGCTTGGTTGATACGCGTCGCCCAATTCCTTCTTGGTCGACTGCATCACATCATAGCCAAGCTGCAATGTGGTTTCATCAAGCAACGCCAGCGGGCCAATCGGCATGCCAAGCGACTTGGCGGCGTTTTCGATCAGCGCAGGCTTTACGCCCTCGGTCACCAGCTTCATCGCCTCACCCATATACGGCGGGAATACGCGGTTGGTGAAAAAGCCACGAACGTCCTTTACGACAATCGGCGTCTTCTTGATCTTTGCGTTATAATCAAACGCCGCAGCCATAGCCCGCTCGCCGGTCAATTCACCGGGAATGATTTCCAGCAACGGCATTTTTTCAACCGGCGAGAAGAAGTGCAGCCCGACAAACAATTCCGGACGTGACGAATTCTTCGCAAGACCCGTAATCGGCAATGTCGACGTATTCGACGCGAACACGACATCCGGACCAATCACAGCCTCAGCCTTCTTAATGACATCTGCCTTTACATCGGGCCGTTCAAACACGGCTTCAATGATCAGATCGACATCTTTCAGATCGTCATAATTGTCCGTCGGCGTAATCCGCGCCATGAACGCGTCACCCGCTTCCTTGGTCATCTTGCCACGGCTGACGGCCTTGTCGATGATCTTGCGGCTGTAATCCACCGCCTTATTGGCATCTTCAAGGCTGCGGTCGAGAACGACAACCTCCATGCCGCCCTTGACGGTAACGTGCGTGATGCCCGAGCCCATGAGGCCGCCACCCAATACGCCCACCTTTTTGATCTCAACCGCAGGGACGCCTGCAGGGCGGCCAGCGCCCTTTTCAGCGGCCTGTTTGTTGATGAACAAGGTGCGGATCATGTTTTTCGCTTGGCTGCCCGAAAGCAGTTTCGTGAAATATTTGGATTCAACACGCAGCGCAGTGTCGAACGGCAGGATGGAACCTTCATACAGACACGACAAAATGGCCTTAATGGCGTCAAAATTGCCTTTGCTTTCCTTGTGCGCCATCGCGTTCAGGCCAACGAACAGTTGAACCGCACGAGGATCCATCGCGCCTGCACCGCCGGGGAATTTGAAATCCTTCTTGTCCCAAGGCGCTGTCGCCTTCGGATTGGCCTTTACCCATGCCTTGGCATTGGCGACCAAATCCGCAGCTGGCGCAACATCGTGCACCAGTCCCTGTGCCTTCGCCGTTGCCGGATCGAGCGACTTGCCTTGAATGATCATCATCGCTGCGTTCTGCAGGCCAATGAGGCGTGGCGTCCGCTGTGTTCCGCCGCCACCGGGAAGCAGTCCAACCATCACTTCGGGCATGCCGAGCTGGATTTTTGGATTGTCCGCAACGACGCGGTAATGGCACGCAAGCGCGAGTTCCAAACCGCCGCCGAGGGCCAGACCGTTCAGCGCGCAGGCGACTGGCTTTGCCGACGCCTTACCACTGCTCAGGTCCTTGGCGGATTGACCGCCGGATTCCATTTTGCGGAGCAACGCGTTCAACGCGAAAGCTTGGTCGAACGCTTCTTTGGTGCTGCTCGCCTTTGCGCCGCCCAACATGGTCAAGTCAGCACCGGCCAGGAAACCGGATTTCTTGCCCGATGTAATGACCGCGCCCTTTATGGCTTCGTTGGTGGTGAAATCGTCGATCCATTTGCCGAATTCTTCGATCAACGCACCATTCCATACGTTCATGGATGCATCGGGAAGGTCGATCGTCAGAAGCGCAATGCCATCGGCGTCGATATCGACGGAGAAAGTTGTGTAAGTCATGTTTTCGTTCCCGATCAATTCACGCGTTCGATGATGGTTGCAGTGCCCATTCCGGCACCGATGCACAGCGTGGTGAGCGCAGTCGACTTGCCGGAACGCTCCAGCTCATCCAGCACGGTGCCGAGGATCATGGCACCTGTCGCGCCAAGCGGATGTCCCATGGCAATGGCACCCCCGTTGATGTTGATGTCCGTATGGTCGACGTTCATCGCTTCCATGAAGCGCAGAACGACCGAGGCGAAGGCTTCGTTCAATTCCCACACATCAATGTCGCTTTTGTCCATTCCGGCACGCGCCAGCGCCTTTTGCGCGGCGAATTCGGGGCCAGTAAGCATGATGGCGGGTTCCGAACCGATGGAGGCCATCGACACGATCCGTGCACGCGCCTTCAGGCCATATTTCTCGCCAGCTTCTTTCGTGCCGATCAGCACAGCGGCCGAACCATCGACGATTCCCGAGCTGTTGCCCGCGTGATGGACATGGTTGATCTTTTCGACATCAGGATAGCGCATGATGGCAATGTCATCAAAGCCGGGCATCATCGTGCCCATCATCTGGAATGCAGGGGCCAACGCGCCCAATGACTGCATATCGGTTTCCGGACGCATCAATTCGTCATGGTCGAGGACGACTTCACCAATCACATCCCGGATCGGCAGGATGGAACGCGCGAAACGCTTTTCAGCCCATGCCCGGCCAGCCCGCTTTTGGCTTTCGACTGCATAAGCATCGACGTCGTCGCGGCTATAGCCATATCTGGTCGCAATAAGGTCTGCCGAAATGCCTTGCGGAATGAAGTAGTTGGCAATCGCCGAGCGCGGATCGATGGGCCACGCGCCGCCGTCCGAACCCATGGGCACGCGGCTCATCGATTCAATGCCGCCGCCGACAGCCAGATCGCACTCGCCGGACTTCACTTTGGCCGCAGCGATGTTCGATGCTTCAAGGCCGGAGCCGCAGAAACGGTTGACCTGAATGCCCGAAGTCGTGTGCGGATATCCCGCAGCCAACACGGCGGTGCGCGTGATAACCGCGCCTTGCTCGCCCACGGGCGAAACGCAACCAAAGGCTACATCTTCAATCTCTTCACCCGACAGACCATTGCGGTCGCGAATGGCAGCCAGAACCTGCGCCGCGAGGTCGATCGGCGTTATTTCATGCAGCGCGCCATCGGGCCGCCCCTTGCCACGCGGGCTACGCACCGCATCATAGATATAGGCTTCGGTCATATTCAGTCCTTATTTGTGACCACGGCGCCTGCCGCAATCAGTTGGGAGATTTCATCGGCGCCCAGTCCAGATTCGGCCAATATGGCCGCGTAATCTGCACCTTTTGTTGCGATGTCGAATTGGGTTGCCAAAGGCTGCGTTGCAAGACGCGGTGCGACTTGCGGGTGCAGCCACCGACCATCGGTGACAACCGCGTGGCGTTCAGCATTGGCCGGATGTGACGCCGCCTCAACATAGTCGAGCACGGGCGTTACGCATGCGTCGGTGCCGGCAAAAATGGCCTCCCAAGCGTCACGCGTTTTGGTGGCGAACACATCCTCCAGCATTTCATGCTGCTTTGCGAATGCGGCGTGGTCATGCTGCGCGCCATAGGCCTCACGATCAATGGGCAGACGCTCCATCATCGCGGCAAAAAATTGTGGTTCGATACAGCCCACCGCCATGAACTTGCCATCGGCCGTCATGTAACAACGATAGAATGGCGCGGCACCGTCGAGCAAATTGGCTTCGCGCTTCGTCCGCCATTGGCCGACGCCAGCCATGCCATGGACAAAGCTCATCAGGCTATGCGTGCCATCGACAATCGCGGCATCGACGACATTGCCAAGGCCCGTCTGCGCACGCTCAATTATTGCGGCGAGGATGCCGTTGACGAGGAACATGGAACCACCGCCGAAATCACCGATCATATTGAGCGGGGGAACGGGTGGCTGACCGTCTTTGCCAATCGCGTTCAATACGCCTGTCATACCGATATAGTTGATATCATGCCCCGCCATCTGGCTCCACGGGCCGGTCTGTCCCCAGCCGGTCATTCGGCCATAGATCAAGCGCGGGTTGATAGCATGACAGACATCTGGGCCAACACCCATACGCTCGGTTACGCCGGGACGCAGGCCTTCGATGAGGACGTCGGCAGTTGCGACAATCTTTAACAGAGCCGCGACCGCTTCCGGTTTTTTCAGGTCCAGAACCATCGACCGTTTGCCGCGCGCATCAATCGCCTTGGGAACAATCGAGCCGCCGGGCCGGTCAATCACAATGACATCAGCGCCCATGTCCGACAGCAGCTGGCCGGCATATGGCCCCGGTCCAATTCCAGCGAGTTCAACGACCTTAATGCCTTTTAAGGGACCCGTTTTTGCTGG
Source organism: Sphingorhabdus sp. (assembly GCA_044353705.1). Lineage (GTDB taxonomy): Bacteria > Pseudomonadota > Alphaproteobacteria > Sphingomonadales > Sphingomonadaceae > Sphingorhabdus_B. The sequence goes on from JBILBJ010000003.1 coordinate 20,484, forward strand.
AGAATCGGTCATGAAGCTTTTCCCAATAAGGCGCATTTAATCGCGCGATTAAGGCGTATCTGTTAAGGTGTCGCGGCACTTGACGCAAGCGTCAAGTAAAGCTGAACGCGGGAATTCTAACGCTTTGCTGACGTCACTGGTTCTGCCGCCCCTCAATAAGCGCATCGACAACATTGGGGTCAGCAAGTGTCGACGTATCACCCAGTGCACCAAAGTCATTTTCGGCAATCTTCCGCAATATGCGCCGCATGATTTTGCCCGATCGCGTTTTGGGCAGTGCGGTCGTGAAATGGATATGATCGGGCGACGCAATTGGTCCGATTTCAACGCGCACCTGCTGCCGAAGTTCCGCGTGGAGTTCGTCCGACGGCTCTTCGCCGACATTGAGGGTCACATAGCAATATATGCCCTGCCCCTTTATATCGTGCGGAAACCCAACGACCGCTGCCTCTGCGACCTTGTCATGCAGCACAAGCGCGCTCTCCACCTCGGCAGTGCCCATGCGGTGGCCCGATACGTTGATAACGTCGTCAACACGGCCGGTAATCCAGAAATAGCCATCTTCATCCCTGCGGCAGCCGTCGCCTGTAAAATATTTGCCCTTATAGGTCGAAAAATAGGTCTGCACGAAACGGTCGTGATCGCCATAGACTGTGCGTGCCTGACCCGGCCAACTGTGCGTGATGCACAGATTGCCAGATGTTGCGCCGCCAATATGTTCATCGGCGAGTACCGCACCTTCATTATCCACGAGCTGCGGCTGGATGCCAAAGAACGGCCGCCCTGCGCTGCCCGGTTTCATACCATGCGCGCCGGGCAAGGTTGTAATCATCACGCCGCCCGTCTCTGTCTGCCACCATGTGTCGACAATGGGCAATTTCCCCTCGCCCACCGTTGCGTGATACCAGCGCCAAGCTTCGGGATTTATGGGCTCACCCACCGTGCCCAGCAAACGCAGCGACTTGCGCGAGCGCGCCAGAACCGGCGCATCGCCATCGCGCATCAGCGCGCGCAGGGCCGTTGGCGCCGTGTAGAAAATGTTCACCTGATGCCGGTCAATAATGTCCCAGAAACGCCCGCTGTCGGGGTAGCTTGGAATGCCTTCGAATATCAGGCTGGTTCCGCCATTTTGTAACGGCCCATAGACGACATAGCTGTGCCCCGTGACCCAACCAATGTCGGCCGAGCAAAAGAAGACCTCACCGGGACGATAGTCAAAGACATAATGAAATGTGCTTGCGGTCCAGACCGAATAGCCACCGACGGTGTGCAGCACACCCTTTGGACTACCCGTTGATCCTGAGGTGTATAATATGAACAAAGGGTCTTCGGCGTTCATCGGTTCGCAGGGGCAATCGTCCGATGCACCAAAGTCGTGATACCAATGATCGCGGCCAGCCTGCATCGCAACGGGTTCACTTGTGTGCTGCACAACCAAAACAGAATCGACGCCGTCCACCTTCGTCAGCGCCGCATCGATATTTGCCTTTAACGGCACAGACTTGCCACCGCGCAACGCCGTGTCTGCGCAGACGACAAACCGGCTTCCACAATCCTCTATGCGTCCAGCAATGGCCTCCGGCGAAAAGCCGCCAAAAACAACGCTGTGCACCGCGCCGATGCGTGCGCAGGCGAGCATCGCAACCGCGCCCTCAACGCACATGGGCATATAGATGGTAACGCGGTCCCCTTTGCCAACGCCAAGGGTCTTGAGCGCGCCAGCCATGCGCTTAACCTCCGTCAGCAACTCCGAATAGGAAACCCTTCGCGCATCTTTGGCCGGGTCATCAGGCTCAAATATAAACGCAATCGCGTCGCCCTTCCCCGCGGCAACATGGCGGTCAACGGCGTTGTGGCAGAGGTTCAAAACACCGTCTTCATACCATTTGATCGACACGGGGTTGAATGACCAGTTGCCAATTTTCGTCGGCGTCGTGAACCAATCGATCCGCTTGGCTTGCTCCGCCCAAAATGCATCGGGCGCGCTGATGCTTTGCGCATACATGCGGTCATAGTCCGCCGCGCTGCATTGCGTGTTACGGGCAGCCGCCTCGGGAATTGGAAACCAGTCCTGATGCTCACTCACTTGCTCTCTCCCGTAACGGTGTTAATCCTTGTGGCCTGCTTAAGTGGAGTAGGTCCAGTGATTCAAGGCTAAAGAGTGCAAACGCTCTTCACACAGCTCAGATAGCCGCCGCACAGCGATGCGGTGGTCAAATATCATTTGAATACAGGAAACGCACATGCCGAAATTACAGAATAAATCCGCGCTCGTGACCGGGGGAGCCCGCGGGATTGGCGCGGCGATTGCCCGCTGCTTCGCAAAAGAGGGTGCGATGGTCATCATCGGCGATGTTGATGCCGAAAACGGGACGCGCGTCGCATCAGAAATCGGCGGCACTTTCGTTACGCTTGATGTCTCGTCCGAAGAGGATTGGAACAATTTGGCTCGCTAGCAGCCAAGCATCGACATCGTCGTAAATAATGCCGGCATAACTGGGTTCGAAGATAGCTCCGGCCCGCATGACCCTGAAAACGCCACATTGGCCGAGTGGCACCGCGTCCACGCGATCAATCTCGACGGAACGTTTCTAGGCTGCCGTTATGCGATCAAGGCGATGCGCGCCAAGAAAGCCGGTTCCATCATCAACATGTCCTCGCGCTCTGGCTTGGTGGGCATTCCCGGTGCAGCCGCCTATGCTTCGTCCAAGGCGGCTATCCGCAACCACACCAAATCCGTGGCGCTATATTGTGCGGGGCAAGGGTTGAACATTCGCTGCAATTCCATCCATCCCGCCGCGATCATGACACCGATGTGGGACGCGTTAATTGGCGATGGACCAGATCGTGAGGCGCGCATGGCAGCAATGGTCGCAGACACACCGCTCAAGCGGTTCGGCACAGTCGAAGAAGTCGCCGCAATTGCCCTGATGCTGGCATCGGATGATGCCACGTATATGACCGGAAGCGAAGTGCATCTGGACGGCGGCCTATTGGCGGGGTCCTCAGCGTCTCCCGGCGATTAAGCGTCAATCAACATCGTCAACGGAAACCGCCTCGCCTGTCACGCGCTGCGCGAGTGCTGCGGCGATGAAATTGTCGAGGTCACCGTCCAACACATCGCTGGGTGTTGGGGAGGTCACACCAGTGCGCAGGTCTTTCACCATTTGATAAGGCTGAAGCACATAGGAACGGATTTGGTGGCCCCAACCGATTTCGGTTTTGGCCGCATATTCGCCCGATGCGACTTCTTCACGCTTGCGAAGTTCGGCTTCGTACAAGCGCGCCTTTAACATGCCCATCGCGGTTGCGCGGTTCTTGTGCTGGCTGCGGTCGTTCTGGCTGGCGACGACGATGCCGGACGGTTTGTGGGTGATACGCACGGCGGAGTCGGTCGTATTAACGTGCTGCCCACCTGCGCCCGACGCGCGGTAGGTGTCGATCTTCAAATCGCCTTCGTTGATTTCAATGTCGATATTGTCGTCAATAACGGGATAGACCCAGACGCTGGAGAAACTCGTGTGGCGTTTCGCGGCGCTGTCATAAGGCGAGATGCGGACGAGGCGATGGACGCCGCTTTCGGTCTTGGCATATCCATAGGCATTTTCGCCTTTGACCAGCAACGTCGCCGACTTGATGCCCGCCTGATCACCGGCCTGATAATCCACCATTTCGACTTTATAGCCGCGCTGTTCGGCCCAGCGATAATACATGCGCTGCAGCATTTCGGCCCAATCCTGGCTTTCCGTGCCGCCTGCGCCAGCGTGAATTTCGATGAAGGTATCATTGCCATCGGCTTCGCCAGACAGCAGCGCCATGACCTTGTCCTTGTCGGCACGATCCGCCAATGCCTTAAGCGATGCGGCACCTTCGTCGCCAAGCTCTGCATCGCCTTCCATTTCGGCAAGCTCGATCAGTTCAACCGTTCCGCTCTTGTCGGCGTCAATTTCGCGCACGGTGCTGATAGCGGCATCAAGGCGGCGGCGCTCGCGCATAACCTCTTCAGCGGCTTTGGGATTGTCCCACAAGGTAGGATCTTCCACCTTTGCGTTCAACTCATCAAGGCGGCGCAATGCGCGGTCCCAATCAAGCGACATCTTGACCAGGTTAAGGGCAGCATCAATGCGGGCAACATAGCCTTCTGCGTCGGCGCGCATGAGGAAACTCCAAGGGAATGAAAAACGTCAGGCGCGGCCTTTAACCGAAACGCCCGCGAAGTCAAAGCCAGCTATTTGCTTGGACGTTGTTCGACCTACCGACATGGGGGCCGCAATTTAAGGCGACGCGCCCTAAATCAGCTGAATGATTAGTATATTCCGCCCTCTTGCTGGATAAACTCCTGATCGCGTTTTGTCCCGACGCTGGTGCTGGCCGATGCCGACGATCGCGCTGCGCTATTAGACTGCGTCTCGGATGTTTCCTTGGGCTTGTCTTCGCGCGCAGCCAGCTCCTCTTGGCGAATGGAACGCTTCGGTTCGGTCTCGGCCTTGAATGCTTCCCAAATCACCGCGCTCATGGGGTCTCTGCCAGGCCAAGCGCCATAGACGCGCTTGCCGGTCTTGCGGTCGATGCGCACAAGCCGGGTTCCGGCAGGCGCGATAAACGGTGTCTTTGGCATGCCGGCCATCGCGGACCGCGCAAATTGTTTGAAGACGGGGGCCGCAAGTGAACTACCCTGTGCATAGCCACCCATATTCCGCGGCTGATCAAAGCCCAAATAGAGCCCTGCAACAAGATGTGGCGATCCGCCAATAAACCACACGTTGGTGGGGCCAGTTGTCGTGCCGGTCTTGCCGAACAACGGGCGATCCAGTTCGCGCAATGTGACGGCGGTGCCGCGCTCAATAACGCCTTCAAGCATATGGACGACTTGATAGGCAGTAATGGGGTCCATGACCTGCTTACCCGCGGCAGCAAAGCGCGGCATTGGCTTACCATTCCAATCCTTGGCTAGGCAGCCTTTGCAGGGCTTCCAATTGGCAGGAAAAATGACTTTGCCTTTGCGGTTCTGCGCAAAATCAATGAGCGTAGGCTTCAATTCGCGGCCGTGATTGACCAGCATCGAATAAGCATTGACCATCTTCAGCACGGTCGTGTCACCCGCGCCCAAGGCGTAAGAAAGATAATCCGGATAATCGCCGATGCCGAAATCACGGAAGGTATCGGTCACATTGTCCATCCCCGATTCCGCGGCAGCACGCACCGTCATCAGGTTGCGCGATTGTTCAAGCCCCCAACGCATCGTTTGCGGGCCTGCGCCATTACCGGTGAAGTTCCGGAAGCATTTTTGGCCAAGCGATGCCCCTTGCCACACGCAATATGGTCCATCGACGATGATGGATGTCGGCGTCATGCCGTTATCAAGCGCCGTCGCATAGACGAATGGCTTGATCGTAGAACCTGGTTGACGTTGCGCCTGCGTCGCGCGGTTAAAGCTGGAAATGCGGTTGTCAAAACCGCCCTGGATCGCCAAAACGCGGCCATTCATTGGGTTTTGCACCACCATGCCGCCGCCGACTTCTGGCACGCTGCGCACGGCGTAGCTATTCGTACCATTTGGCGCGACAGCGATAACATCGCCAGCTTTCATCGCGGACGGCGCGCCGTCTAACTGCGCAATGCTGCCATCGGCAAAGCCGACTTTGCCTTTGCCCAAAGCGACGCCAGCCCGCCATTGGGCGTAATCAATGGCAATATTGGTCGCTGCAAATCGTGACGCCCATTTGTCGTCCGACACGTCAATCGTGCCCATATTGGCTTTCCACGCTTTGCCCGCGTTATAACGCAACAAACCGTCGCGCAGAGCCTGGGTCGCAAGTATCTGGTAATCGGCGTTCATCGATGAACGCACCCACAGGCCGCCTGAATAGACGCTATAGGGCCCGTCGGCATCGGTTTCACCAAAGCGCTCAATAAGCTGGCGGCGCACTTCTTCCGCGAAATATCCGCCGACATTTTTATATCCGGTGCCGCGTTGTGCAACAATGCCAAGGGGTTTGGCACGCGCAGAGGCCAATTGCGCGTCGGTGATCCATTCATTCTTGCGCATTTCGCCGAGCACCCAGTTGCGGCGGGCAATGGCAAGCTTGGCGTTCTTTGCGCGACCATAACGTTCTGGCGCCTTAGGCAAGATGGCGAGAAAGGCCATTTCATGCAGTTGAAGCTGGTCCACGCTTTTCGCAAAATAGGCTTGTGCGGCGGCTTCCACGCCGAATGCCTGCCGACCGAGCGCAATTTCATTAAGGTATAGCGACAAGATTTGCGGCTTGGTCAGCGCACTTTCAATGCGCTTGGCCAAAATCGCTTCTTTGACCTTGCGGGTGTAGCTATACTCGTTCGTCAGCAACAGGTTTTTGGCGACCTGCTGCGTGATGGTCGACGCACCGCGCGACCGTTTGCTGCTGAAGATATTGTCAAAAATCGCCGAAACGATACCGGGATAATCGATACCGCCATGGCTGAAGAATGTTTTATCTTCTGCCGCGAGATAGGCCCGGACCAGTAATTTGGGGAAGTCGGCATATTCCAACTGAACGCGCCGTTCGCGGGCGTAGCTGTGAAATGGTTCGCCGTTAACGTCGCGCACCACCGTTGGCAGCGGCGATTCATATTCGATCAACGCCTCTGCATCGGGAAGATTGCGTGCGAAAAGCACCCAAAAGAGCAGGAGAAACAGAACAAACGCGCTGACCGCATAGGTCGCGCGCCGAAACCGTTTGCTTTGCCACCAGCCCTGCCACTTGCCGATAAATCCTTCGGCTTCGCGTTTCAGCTTGTAACTGATTGCTGTTGGCTCTTGCGTGGTCGGAGACGAGTTATCCATTATCGGCCCTCTCTAGCCGATTTGCCGGACAGGTCCAGAATCTTGTTCTGCAACTTGGCGCGATTTTTACCGCACCGGCTGGTTATCGGGTCACGATCCTGCGGGCAAAGTGGACCTGAATGGCATTTGCCACTGCCCGGGCGACTTTTTGACGTCCGGTGGATGATGCCAGAAAATTGACATCAGATGCATTGCTGAGATAACCCGTTTCGAACAGTACCGATGGCGTATCGGGCGCTTTGAGAACGATAAACGACGCAAAGCGGGGCGAATTTCCACGGATACGCATGTTCGGCGTTGCCTCACGCAGCATCAGCTTTGCGAAATCGGCGGACACATTCATGGTTTCGCGCTGCGTCAGATCAATGAGGATTGACGACACATTGGCATCAGCACCGCCCAGATTAACGCCGTTGATGATGTTCGCCTTGTTTTCGCGCGCTGCAAGCCGTTGCGCCTCGCGATCGGACGCAATTTCGGAAAGCGTATACACCGTGCCGCCGCTGGCTTGCGGATTGTCGGCGCTGTCCGCGTGAATAGAAATGAACAGATCGGCTTTCAGTTTGCGTGCGATCTGATACCTGACCTGCAGTACGATAAATTTATCGCTCTCCCGCGTTAACGCAACGCGGACACGGCCGCTTTTGAGCATTTCATCACGCACCGCCTTGGCAATTGCCAATGTCACCTCTTTTTCACGTTGCCCGCCATGTGGACTAATCGCGCCCGGGTCATGCCCGCCATGCCCTGCGTCAATGACGACAAGTGGTAGACTTGCATCCGCAGGGCCGCTTATCTTCGGCCGGCCTTTGCCAATATTCGAGCGAATGGGCGCGGTGACTTCATAACGCCGCTGTAGTGGTTCCGCACGAAATGCCAATGGTCGCACGATTTGCGTTGTTCGCGGCGCTACTGGCCCCTGCGCCGAAACTTGCGGAATGGCTCCGCCAATCGCGGGTGACGCGAAAACCGGCAAGGCGGCAAAAAGCGCAGCCGCGAATATATAGTGCGCATGGGTTCTGGCCGTTGCCCCCGTCCAGAAAATTTTTTCGTCCACGCCCCGGCTCCATCCGTAAGATGGATATGTTGCTAGCGATGGAAGCGTAAACGCTGGTGTCCAGACAGGGTTAATGGCGCATTAAGGCTCAAAACCCGTTTTTCCGTCCATAATAGCAAGCTATTTCGCGCGATGCCCTTGCCGACAACCCGCAGGAGTGCTAGCGCGTAGATACAGGGAATTTCATCTGATCTTCCCGCCAATCCGCCTTCGGTTCTTTTCCGTTCGGCACATTAACAGGTTGACGCTGCATGAGGCATGATATTTCCACCAACGCCGCCCGCACAGGGACTGGCGCATGGGCTGGAAATCAAGCGCGCGCGATACACGCCCGCCATGCACAAGCAGCAGACGCAATTCTTACATTCCCACCATATCGCTTTGCCGACAGGAGCGCGTCGCGTCCCGTCTGGCATTGCATCAACAATAAAGCGAGCGGCCTTTGGCTGACAACCGGGCGCCATG
>JBILBJ010000249.1:0-2640 GCA_044353705.1 Sphingorhabdus sp.
TGATTGTCGATCTTCTTGGCATTTCCATCGCCGGGGGTATGTTTGTCGTCCCGCTCTACGCGTTTCTGACAACTACGGTTGCAAAGTCGCAAACCGCCCGCACCATTGCCGCCAATAACATCGTGAATTCCGGCGCAATGGTAATCGGTGCTGTCATTTACAGCCTTCTGGTCAGCGCAGGTGTTAGCATTCCCGACACGCTGTTCATGATTGCTGCGGCCTGCCTTGTTTCGGCATGGATTTCGTGGAAGCTGCACAAGGCGAGCGACCCCGTCGTCGCCTAAAAATCAGGCGATAAAGCTCGTTATTGAGACAAAAAACGCACTGAAGCTGAGCATAAACAAATGCGTATCTTCCTTGCGCCACCACGATATGGGTCGTGGCGCGATGACGGCCTGCGCCATCTGTGGTGGGGGAAGCATCCGCCGAAGGGGATGGCGGGCAGCTTCGTTGTGACAGGCTAATCTTCTTTTCATCATGATCAGATGTTAATCTTTTGTTAGGCATAATGGCCATGCCAAAAGATGGTTAAGCGGCGACCCAAATTCGACTGTCCCGATCTGCGACAGTTATTGACGCCTTTTTAACCATATTCCGCAGCGCGGGTTGGCGGCCTCCCGCCGCATCTGTTAGGATACATGCAACAAACAGGAGTTCTCTTGATGGAAAGAGCAGCACAAATTCGGCAAACCGGTGGGCCGGACGTTATTGAATGGACGGACGTTGAACTGGCAGCGCCCGGACGGGGTGAGGTCCGCATGCGCAATCTGGCCGTGGGGCTGAATTTCATCGACACCTATCATCGTGGCGGCCTGTATCCGATGGCGCTGCCCTCTGGCCTTGGCATGGAGGCAGCGGGCATCATTGAGGCTGTGGGAGAAGGCGTGACCGACTGGCGCGTGGGCGACCGGGTAGCGACTTTTGGCCCAAGCATCGGTGCCTATGCGACCGCGCGCAATATTGCCGCACATGGCCTGTTTTTGGTGCCAGACGACATCAGCGACGAAATTGCAGCTGCTGGCTTGCTCAAGGGCTGCACCACCGAGTTTCTTGTCGAACGTTGTGCCAAGGTTCAGCCCAAATGGGACATATTGGTGCACGCAGCGGCAGGCGGCGTCGGGCTGTTGCTTGTGCAGTGGCTGAAGCATGTTGGAGCCCGCGTCATCGGGACAGTCAGCACCGATGAAAAGGCGGCTCTGGCACGCGCAGCGGGGGCTGACCATGTCATTTTATATGGGAAAGAGGATGTCGCAGCGCAGGTGCGCGAACTGACGGGCGGAAAAGGCGTGGAAGTGACATTCGACGGTGTTGGCCGCGACACATGGGAAACGTCGCTGAACGCAACCGCGCGGCGCGGCCTTATCGTCAGCTATGGCAATGCGAGCGGGCCCGTGACGGGTCTCAACCTTGGCACTTTGGCGCAAAAAGGTTCGCTCTACGTCTCGCGCCCCACCTTGTTCGATTATTATCACAACGCCGCAGAGCGGGCAGCAGGCGCGGAATATGTGTTCGACATGTTCCGCCAAGGCATCATCGATATCACGATCGGCCACCGCTACGCACTGGAAGACGTTGCACAGGCACATCGCGATCTTGAAGGGCGAAAAACAGTTGGGTCTTCAATACTGATTCCCTGACAATGCAGGGCAATAGTGATTTAGGACAATATTGAGGGGGAATTATGGAACTTAAGGGCAAAACTGCATTGGTTACTGGCGGGACCGATGGCATCGGTCTGGAAATCGCACGTCAAATGATGGCGAAGGGCGCCACAGTCATTGTCTGTGGTCGCCGCGAAGACGTGCTTGCTTCTGCACGGCAAGAAGGATTGGAAGCCATTCAGGCAGACCTTTCCAATGCTGCGGGTTGCGCGGAGCTTGCTGCCACGCTCGCAGGGCGCAAACTGGACATCCTGATCAACAACGCTGGGATGAGCGGTAATTTCGGTCCCGGCGAGCCGCTTGATCTGGCGCTCACCGATCAGGCGATCTTCCTGAACCTCAACGCGCCGTTGCACCTGATTGGGCACCTGTTGCCCGGCTTGCTTCAGCGGCCCGAGGCGTCGATTGTGAATGTCACCTCAGGCCTTGCCATTGCCCCGCGCGCCGGTGGCCCAGTCTATTGCGCGACCAAAGCGGGCCTCAGAAGCTTTACCCAATCGCTGCGGCACAATCTGCGTGATACCAACGTTCATGTTATCGAGGCATTGCCGCCGGTCGTCGACACCGCAATGACGCGCGGCCGCGTGAATGGCAAAAAGATGTCGGCAAAGGAATGTGCCGCAGAAATCATTGATGCCATTGCGACAAACGCGCCCGAGGCGAATGTCGGCATGGTGAAGCTGCTTCGGCTTGTGTATTCGATATCGCCCGCACTTGCGCAGCGTATCATGATCAGATTCTGATCGTCAGCCATGGCAAGTCGCACGGCGAAGCAGTCATTTCAGGGTATCTGAGAAAATATGGTGGTGCCCCAGGCCCGACTCGAACGGGCACTCCTTTCGGAACAGGATTTTGAATCCAGCGCGTCTACCATTCCACCACTGGGGCACATCTTCGTCAGGACGAACCCGTTGAAGCGGAGGCTCCTCTAACCGAGCCTCCGCCCCGATGCAAGCGCATCCTTATTTCTTCAGTTCCT
>JBILBJ010000250.1:0-2637 GCA_044353705.1 Sphingorhabdus sp.
ACAAAAGGAAGCCACCACCACCAATGCCGCTTGATTGCGGTTCAACGACGGTCAGCGCCAACATCATGGCCATCGCCGCATCGGCAGCGGAACCACCCTGACGTAACATTTCCATCCCCGCTTCGGTAACGCGGGGATCGGCCGATGATGTGACACCGACATTTTCGGCAACAACCGGTTGAGCGGCAAGGACGAGTGCGCTGATCGCGAAGGACAATTTTTTCATGCCCGATACCTAGCCCTGTTCACATGGCAATGCCAAGTCCGGATTTACGCGTCCGTCCCGACGGCGTCCGAGATATTGGCAAATCCGTCGCGCTGCAAAAGTTTCAGCAGTTGCCGGTTGATTTTCAGCGCCAGTCCGGGGCCATGATACACAAGCGCACTGTAAATCTGCACCAGCGATGCGCCCGCACGGATGCGCGCATAGGCATCTTCGGCCGAGGCAATCCCGCCGACGCCAATCAAGCCCAGCTTCCCGCCGCTCGCCTTGCGAAAATCGATGAGGCGTTGCTGCGCAAGGTCACGCAATGGCGCACCCGACAAGCCACCGGTCTCGCGTGCATGTTTCGATTGCAGGTCGGGCCGCGAAATGGTGGTGTTCGATACGATCAAAGCCGCAACACCGCGCGCCATCGCCACGCTGACAATATCGTCAATGTCGGCTGGCTGTAGATCAGGCGCGACTTTCAGGAAGACCGGCGTTTCCCGTGACCGCGCGGCCATAACCTGCGCCAACAGATCATCCAACGCAGCCTTGTCCTGCAGCGCACGAAGCCCTGGCGTATTGGGCGAGCTGATATTGACCGTCAGATAATCGGCCAGAGGCTCCATATTACGCACGCCGATGACATAATCGGCAATGCGGTCAGCGCTGTCCTTATTGGCACCGATATTGATGCCCAGCGGCCCTGCCAACGCCTTGTCCGGAATATTCTGCAGCCGCGCGATGGCCGCCGCCTGTCCTTCGTTGTTGAAACCCATGCGGTTGATGACCGCTGCGTCCTCGACCAACCGGAACAAGCGGGGTTTTGGGTTACCCGCCTGCGGCAACGGCGTTAACGTACCGACCTCAGTAAACCCAAAGCCAAGGCACATGATCTCAACGGGTACTCCGGCATTTTTGTCATAGCCCGGCGCAAGGCCGACGGGATTTGCAAAGTGCAGCCCAGCAAAGCTTTGCTGCAAAGCGGCGTCCTGCGTTCCCATAGACGGGATCGGCAACATTTTCAGCGCCGCAAGGGACATGTTGTGGGCGGTTTCGGCATCTGCCTGAAACAAAAAGGGGCGTGCAAGTCGGTAAAACATTGCGGTGCTATTCACGAGTCGCGTGCAAGGTGCAACGGCGAGATTACGCGCATGCAGCGTACCAAGATGATTTTGGCCGCAAATGTTGGAATTTTATGGCGTGATGATGATTCCATCCAATCGCATTTTATCAAATGTCTGCATTGCCGTGGTGCGACCCACGAGCTCCATCGTTGAAAACGCGAGTTCTTTCCCTGTTGGCCCCGTTTCACGGTAGCCATGGTCTGTGGCCGGGCGCTGGGCGACTATGCCTTCGGCGCGTACTGTTCCTGGCTTTGCGGCTTTGCTTTACGGCGACGGAGATTCGCACGCAGGGCCTCGCGCAACCGTTCGGCCTTAATCCGCTCTTTGTCTTGCGCGTCTTTTGCCAATTGCGTTCTCCGATCCATTCTGCCTGCTTGCGCACCCGATGCCAAATCGCCCACAAAGGCGCAAGCCGCTTGACAACCGCCCCGTCCCTTCGCATAGGGCCGCTCCTTCGGTGTATGCTGCTGTAGCTCAGTGGTAGAGCGCGTCATTGGTAATGACGAGGTCGGGAGTTCAATCCTCCCCAGCAGCACCAGAAAGTCCCCAATATCTTCAGCGATTTCAAGCTAATGGCTTTGCTCGATAATTGTCGCGTAACTTCGGTTACTTGTGCGGGCTAACTTTAAGGTCGGGACACCAGAGACACCTTGCAGGAGCTCTATCTCACAAAAAAAGCCCCGGAGTTCTCCGGGGCCCTATTTCGTGGCACCACTTTTGTTTTAGGGAGGCGCTATCTAAACCCGAGGAAGTGCCGCTGCTGCTGCCATTCCATAGGGATATCTGGACAGCGCATTAGGTGCCGGGCGGTGAGCTGAACAGGCTGCCGTCCATCGAGAATGGCGGTTATGATGTCCGGTGCTAGCCAAGACATCCTCGCAAGCCGATGCAAGTGCCGCTTTTCATAACGTGATACTGCTGGAATGTCTTCGCCGGTCAGGAGATGCTCTCTTGCTGCAAATCCCTGAACCACGAGGCGAACGAGGGCAGCATCCGCATTTTTATCATTGGCGGATTCGCCATCAGGCGACAGGAAAATCCGAACCTCATTTCCTCGGCGAACCATTTGTGCAGGCGTCGTTATAGTAACTGCATCTTCATCCCCAATCACAACGTCGATCCGGTCGGCGGCGACATTCACCTTCACAAGACGGTCAATCAATATCGCACGCGACTCGCTAGGCTCAGGATTCATTAACTGATCCAGAATGCGCATATTGCGGCGATGGTGATGGCTGCCATGAAGCTATGGGGGCATCGGTCATAGCGTGTGTGGATGCGCCGCCAGTCTTTGAGGCGGGCGAA
>JBILBJ010000063.1:0-9011 GCA_044353705.1 Sphingorhabdus sp.
CTGCAATCGGCGCAGGAGTTACGATCAATGACCTGTTCCGCAAAGAACGGTCGAGCTCATTTGAGGCGGGCATCAAGGGATCGTTGTTTGACAACCGCGTCACGTTTGATCTTGCTGGTTATTACACCCGCATCACAGACATGCAGTTCTTCGAATTCTTCGTGGGCTCCTTTGGTCTACTCCGCGTTGTTTCCAACATCGATCAGGTCGATGTTAAGGGCGTCGAGCTGAACACAACTGCCAAAATTGTGGATGGTTGGAAGGTCTTCGGTTCGGTCAACCTGACGGACAGCGAAATTAAGGAAAATGCGTCACGGCCTTACACCGTGGGCAACAAATCGCCTTACACCGCAGACTACACAATCAACCTCGGCAGCCAGATTGATACACCGCTGAATGACAGCATGGATCTGGTTCTGCGTGCCGATTACCGGATTACCGGTGCGACGTGGTTCCACACCGTTCAGGATCAAACACGTTCAACGATTTTCAGCCAGCTGCTGCCAATTTCGGCGCTCGCACTGCCCGGGGCCGTTGGAAACGCCAATTACAGCGTAGCCAAGCGTGATCCGTTCGGTGTCTTGAACCTGCGCTTTGGTCTCGAAGGTGACAACTGGAATGTCACGGCATTCGCTGACAATTTGCTCGACCGCAAATATATCAACGAAGCCATTCCAGCGATTGAATTTGGCGGTTCATTCATCTCGCCAGGCGCGCGTCGCCTGATGGGTGTCGAAGTGGGCTACAAATTTTAATTAGACCGATCATGCGCTCTAACAGAAGTTGGTAGTTGAATTCCATTCTCGCACTTTCGGTAAGTGCCAGGGATAAATGTAAAATTAGGATGGCATCGCGAATAATGTTCGTGGTGCCATCTTGCTATATCTCATGGCATTTTGCTTAGCTGAAACACCGAAAACACATGAAAGCCACCTTGCTTAGTTCGCGGGGGCAGCGGGTTGCGTGGCTAATGGAGGCACAGTCAAATGTCTCCAATATGGATCAGGCAAATGAGACTGCCAGCCATCGAAGACGGCTGGGTAGCCGGCCGAACGGTTGCATGTGAGGAAAGGGAACGCGCCGCAACGCGGTCGGAGCATTCCGTCAAATAATGGCGTGATCTGCTGGCAGTCTTCTTGAGGCTGCTTAGGCGCCGCGCACCAATGTGTTGCGCGCAAGGCGGTACACCAATCCTGCAAGCCCATCATAATTGGCACGGTGGTAAGCCGAATCGGGCGCCAATTGCTCTGTCAGGCGTTTATGCGCCGTCCCAAGCGCATGATATGGCACGCTGGGCAGCAAGTGGTGCAATGCGTGGTAACGTAGGCCCACAGGTGCCCAGATCTCTGCCAGCAGCCCAGGGGGCGGGACGTTGACGCTGTCGAGGAACTGGGCGGTCACACTCAGTGGCTCCCCGTCATTTTCCCATAAATGTGCGACAAGCGTGCGGACTTGGTTGAGCACGGCGACGCTTGCGACGATGGCAAGGAAGATGAGGAAAGACTGGAGCAGGATGAAACCGGTAAATACGCCAGTTAGCAGCGCAATTGACCAGATGCTTGCGGCGGTTTCCTGCACGATCCAGTTGAGATGTGCGTCGCCCTCGGCGGGCTTGCGCCGAAATGCAGGGTTGATCGCAAGGCCCGAATAACGTTCGACCACAATCTTGCGCAACGCAGGGATGAAAAGCGAAAGCGGCGCAAGCACAGCGTTGCGGAACAGCAAGGCAATTGGCGCCAGCAACGAAACGATTATGAAGACAGGCAGCGTCCATGGCTTCATCAGCGCCAAGGGCAGATATTCCGGATCTTGATCGGTGCCATAACGCGTGCGTGCGTGGTGCAGGTTGTGGATGCCTTCATACATATAAGACGGCACGAGCAGGGGCACGCCAATCACGGCGTTAAAGCCAAAGCGGAAACCGGGAAGCGCGGAATGCTTCACATGCGTCACTTCGTGAATGAAGCCGCCGGCGCGATATAGGCCAAGGATAGAGACCAAAGCCGCAACGCACTGAACCCACAGGGTTCCAGACATGATGGCCACCGCAAGCCCGGTATAGCCAACCAGCGCCGACAAAAGGAAATCCGACCAGAAAATGCGCGGGTTGGGCGCGGCAAGATCGCGCGTGAGTTCGGCAACCGCACGCAACATCGCTTTGTCATCAGGAACCTGTTTGAGACGCGCTGCACGGCCAATCAGATCATCGCCAGAAATGGCGCCATCTGTGGGCGTGTGCGGGGTCAGTAACATTTCACTCATGCGCGTATCAATCTGCCTGTCGGACCGGTTTGACCCTACATAGGCATTAGTCGTGGCGATAAAATGGCAGAATATATGAATTATGGCTGATTTCTATCTCTGCCCCATTCAGCGCGCTAAGCCTAACATGTGCACAGGCTTGCCAGCCGTGGGTTGGGCGCTAAACACATGGGCATGTTAGGTGTCTGTTACTATCCCGAGCATTGGTCCGAGGATCATTGGCCACGCGACGCGCAAAGAATGTATGATCTTGGGCTGCGTTATGTCCGGATTGGCGAATTTGCGTGGGGCCGCATCGAAAAGGCGGAAGGCCTATTCGATTGGGCTTGGATGGACCGCGCAATCGACGTGCTCGCCGCCGCCGGACTGAAGATCGTGCTTGGAACCCCCACCGCAACGCCGCCCAAATGGCTGTGCGAAAAATATCCCGATATTTTACCTGTCGGTATTCACAGCGGCCAAGTCCGTGGCTTCGGATCGCGCCGCCATTATGATTTTTCGAGTGAAACATATCTGGTGCAGGCCGAACGCATCACTGCCGCCATGGCTGCGCGTTATGGCAGCCATCCGCATGTGGCAGGATGGCAAACCGACAATGAATTGTGCTGCCACGATACGACCATGAGCGCATCGCCAGCGGCGCTGGAGAAATTCCGGGCCTATTGCGCCCAACGTTATGGTTCGATTGAGGCGCTGAATGCGGCATGGGGCAATGTGTTCTGGTCAATGGAATATGACCATTTTGACCAGATCGACCTGCCCTTTTTCACGGTGTGCGAAACGAACCCCGCGCATCGCTTGGCCTATCGGCGCTTTGCTTCGGAACAGGTCGTGCGCTTTCATGACGTCATGATATCTGCGATTCGTCGCCACGCCGCGCCCCACCAGTGGGTGACGCATAATATCATTCCGCCCGCGACAACGGGTGTCGATAATGCCGCGCTGACCCGCGACCTCGATTTTGTCAGCTATGACAATTATCCGCTCGGTTTTTCCGATCAGCTCATGGCCAAAGCATCGGCTGATGCATGGAAGCCATTCATGCGTACGGGGCATCCTGATTTGGCCGCGCTCAATTTTGATTCGGTGCGCGGGCTATCCAAAGGGGCGTGGTGGGTGATGGAGCAGCAGCCCGGGCCCGTAAACTGGGCGCCGCATAATCCGCGTCCGGCGCCGGGCATGGTCCGCCACTGGACGCTTCAGGCTTTTGCCCATGGTGCCGCCTGCGTGGCCTATTTCCGTTGGCGGCAAGTACCCTTTGCCCAAGAACAAATGCATGCCGGGCTCAGACGGCCTGATGACATGCCCGCCGCGGCATGGGCGGAAGTGGAACAGGCCGCATCGGACATGCAGCGGCTTGGCGACTTATCCGTTGTCGCGGCGAAGTCCCCTGTCGCCATCGTCATTGATCCGGTGTCCGGTTGGGTCGACGACATTGAACGGCAGGGTGCGGGATATCGCTATGATGCGGTCGTTTTCCAATATTATCGTGCGTTGCGTGGCCTGGGCGTGGATGTCGACTTTGTGTCCGCAGGTGATGCGCAGCTGGCGGGATATCGGCTGGCCGTTGTGCCGACCATGGCGGTGGTTGACGATGCCGCGTTCGATGCGTTGCAGGCGAGCGACGGAATATTGCTCTTCGGACCGCGTGCGGGCGCGAAGACAGATGAATTCTCGATAAGCGATGGCCTGCCGCCCGGACGGCTGCGTGACTTTGTGCCGGTCACAGTCACGTCCGTCGAAACGCTCCGCGCGGATTGCGGTGGTAGCATTGCGTATAAAGGCGCGGCATATGAAAGCGGCCGTTGGCGCGAGACGATTGAGGTTGGCGACGCTGACATCATCGCATCCTATGAAGACGGCGCACCGGCAGCGGTGCGGGCAGGTCGAAGCATTTATCTTGCGACGCTGACGGACGATGCCTTTCTGACTAACTTGCTCGTCGATTTATGTGCGGAGGCGGACGTGCAGATTACACCGCTGCCGCCGACGTTGCGCTTGCGCCGACGCGGTGAACTTACGTTTGCGTTCAATCTGGATAGCGTCAGCGCGCGCGCCCCAGCACCGACAGGCGCAGAGTTTGTCATCGGCGGTTCGGACATCGAACCTTATGGCGTTGCTGTCTGGCGTTAGCGTTCTTTGGTCGCGCTGAATTTCAGGTCGGGGTGCTTTTCTTGCTGATAACCAACATCCCATGACGAACGCGCCATAAACACGGGGTGGCCATCGCGGTCCTTCGCCATGTTTCCGCCATTGAACGAGATGAATTGCGCGAGCGCCGTGTCCGACCCGATGAGCCAGCGGGCGGTGTCATAAGGCGCGGGCTCCAGAAACGCATCGACCTTATATTCCGCCTCAAGCCGCGAAATCAGAACGTCGAGCTGAAGTTGCCCGACGACGCCAATTACCCAGTTTGAACCAATCTCCGGATAGAACACCTGAATCACACCCTCTTCGCTCAGGTCATCCAGCGCCTTGCGCAGCTGCTTGGTCTTCGTGGGGTCACGCAACACAACGCGGCGCAAAATTTCCGGCGCGAAGTTGGGCAGGCCGGTGAAGCGCACGTCATTGCGTTCGGACAAAGTGTCGCCCACGCGCAAGGTGCCATGGTTGGGAATGCCGATGATATCGCCGGGTTCCGCGCTGTCGGCAATTTCGCGATCTTGCGCGAAAAACAGGATCGGCGAATGAATCGCAACCGGCTTGCCAAGTCCGGAAGGCGTCAGTTTCATGCCGCGTTTGAAGGTGCCGGAACATAGCCGCATGAACGCGATGCGGTCACGGTGCTGCGGGTCCATATTGGCCTGCACCTTGAAAATGAAGCCGGTGACTTCTTTTTCAGACGGATCAATATCGCCCTTTGAACTGGGCTGCGGGCGCGGTGGCGGCGCATATTTGGCGATAGCGTTGATGAGCTCGATCACGCCGAATTCTTTCAGCGCGGAGCCGAAATAGACAGGCGTTAGGTCACCATTTTGGAACGCGGTCAGGTCGAACTCGGAATATCCAGCCTGCGCAAGCTCCGCCTCTTCGCGCAGCCGCGCTACGCCCGCGGGCGTGAGCACATCTTCAAGGCTTGTCGCATTCAGGCCGGCATGGTCACTGATTTTGCCTTCAAACGCCTTGCTATCGCCTGATGGCTGGCTGAGGCGACCGCTATTGAAGTCGTATAGGCCTTCAAACTCGCCGCCCATGCCCACGGGCCAGTTCATTGGGCACACATCCAGCGCCAGTGCATCGGCGACTTCATCGATCGTTTCAAATGCGGGGCGACCTTCACGATCCACCTTGTTGACGAAGGTGATGATCGGAACGCTGCGCAGGCGGCAAACTTCGAAAAGCTTGCGGGTCTGCGGTTCAATACCCTTTGCGGCGTCGATGACCATGATGGCAGAATCGACCGCCGTCAGCGTCCGATAGGTATCTTCGGAGAAATCCTCATGCCCCGGCGTGTCGAGCAGATTGAAGACAATGCCGTCTTTTTGAAACGTCATCACCGATGACGTAACCGAAATTCCGCGCTGCTGCTCAATCTTCATCCAGTCCGAACGCGCACGGCGTGCCTGACCGCGCGCTTTTACTTCGCCTGCCAAGTGAATGGCGCCACCTTGAAGCAAAAGCTTCTCCGTCAGCGTTGTTTTACCCGCATCGGGGTGGGAGATAATGGCAAAGGTTCGGCGGTTGAGCGTCATACCGCGCGGCTTAGGGATGATTGATTATCGCTTCAACCCGTTTGTCAGAAGGTCAGCGGCGATCACCAGGCCTTTTTATCCGCGAAGCACCGCGCCAAGTTTGGCCGCGGCCGCAATGACCTTATCTGAAATCAGTTTCAGATCATCATCGCCATAGCTTTTGTCGGTGGGTTGAAGCGTAATTTCAACCGCCAGGCTGACTTGGCCCTCGGGTACGCCCTGCCCGGCAAAGCGGTCAAACAAACGCGCTGCGACGATGTTGTCTTTGTCGCATCCCTTAATAGCCCGAACCAGATCATTGGCCGGCGTATCCTGGGAAACCAGAAACGCAAAGTCGCGGGTAACGGCTTGCAATGCAGGCGGTGTGAAGGCCGGGCGCATAAAGCCAGTGGCTTTTTTGAGCGGTATTGCATCCAAAAAGATTTCTGCGGCGACAACGCTGCCATCCAGGTCAAAGGCTTTTGCCGTTGCCGGATGCAGCGTCCCAAATGCCGCGAGAATATTCTTTGGCCCCATACGCAATGTCGCCGATTGTCCGGGATGATAATGCGCGCCGGCATCGTCCATCACCAGCAAGCCGTCGGTTGCGACACCCGCTGCCTTGAGCAACGCGATGGCCTCAGCCTTGGCATCAAAAGCATCAAATTTTGCTGATTTGCCCGTCGCCCAATTGCGCACGGATTTTTCGCCCGCCAGAACGATGCCCGCCGTTAGACGTTCGTCGCTTGTGCCATCCGCTGCGGCAAAATAACGCCGTCCGATTTCGAACAGACGCACCGATGATGCACCACGGTCCATGTTCCGCTGCGCGGCAGAGAGCAATCCCGGCAACAGCGACGGGCGCATGACCTTCATGTCTTCGGAGATCGGGTTGGCGAGGGTCCATGTGCCGCCACCAAATGCGTCCGCTGCCTTTTGCGGCAGGAACGACCAGTTGATCGCTTCGTTCAAACCGCGCGCTGCTGCTGCACGCCGCACTTTGCGTTCCAGCGACTGGACAGGCGTTGCGGTTGGCTTGGCGACGCCATCGGCGCGGGGCAATGGTACTGACACGACATTGTCGAGGCCGACGATACGCACGACTTCTTCGACGATGTCTGCAGGGCCATCGACGTCACGACGCCATGTCGGCACGGTAACGCGCCAGTCGTCGCTTACCGAAAAGCCCAGTCTTTCCAATATATTGCGCTGTTCGTCCGGCGCAACATCAACGCCACCAAGTTGCTGGCAATATTGGGTGTCATAGGAAATGTTGCGCGGCGCAACTGGTGCAGTGCCTGCCCTAGTGATGGCACTCGGCGTTCCGCCGCAATGATCAAGCACGAGCTTGGTTGCGATCGCCAATCCGTCTTCCAGAAACGCAGGGTCAACGCCGCGCTCAAAACGTTGCCGCGCATCGCTGGTCAAAGCCAGCTTTTGCCCGGTGCGTGCAATATGTTCGGGGTCGAAATAGGCGCACTCGATAAGGACATCAGTCGTCGTTTCCGAAACGCCGCTATGCTCGCCACCCATGATACCGCCAATGTCATGCACCATGCTGTCGTCAGCAATGACGGTCATGGTCGAATCCAGCGTATAGGTCTTGCCGTTGAGGGCGACCACGTCTTCCCCGTCGACCGCCTTGCGCGCCACCAGCGCTCCATTCAGCTTGGCGCGGTCATAGACGTGCAACGGCCGGCCAAGATCGATGGATATGAAGTTGGTGATGTCGACGAGCACTGAAATCGGTTTTTGGCCAATGGCTTTCAGCTTGCTGCGCATCCATTCGGGGGCGTCTCCATTGCGGACACCCGACACAGCCTGTGCGTAGAAGGCAGGGCAGCCTGCAGCGTCGTCTGTGCGCACGATCGGCGCGGGTCCGCTGCCTTCATTTGGCGCGTTCAAATTGATGCCGTAGACTTCGTTCAGCGGGCGCAATGTCCCAAGGCCAGCCGCGGCAAGGTCACGCGCGATGCCGCGAACACCCATGCAATCCTGACGGTTGGGGGTGATGCTGACATCAATGACCGGGTCGTCCAACCCTGCCCAATCGGCATAGACTGTCCCCACCGGCGCATCGGCCGCGAGTTCGATGATGCCATCATGATCGTCGCCCAATTCCAGCTCCGCAATCGAACACATCATCCCGTTGGATTCAACGCCCCTGATCGCGGCAACCTTCAACACCATGCCGTTTGCGGGAACGACTGCGCCGGCTGGGCCGAATACGCCAAGCATACCTGCGCGCGCATTGGGTGCGCCGCAGACCACCTGAAGCGGTTCGCCGCCTGCGTCGACGGACAGTATCTGCAATTTATCCGCCTGCGGGTGCGGCGCCGCGCTTAGCACCCTTGCAATGCGGAACGCGGACAATTTTTCTGCCGGGTTCTCGATGCCTTCAACCTCAAGCCCGATACGGTTCAGGCAATCGGCAACGGCCTGCATATCGGCGTCGGTATCAAGATGCTCTTTCAGCCATGACAATGAGAATTTCATGCGCCTACTCCTCCGCTCAGCGTCGGAACATCGAGCGCGTCAAATCCGTAATGCTGCAGCCAGCGATTATCGCCGTCGAAGAAAGCACGCAGATCGTCCATCCCATATTTCAGCATCGCAAGGCGGTCGACGCCGGTGCCGAAGGCAAAGCCCTGCCATATATCAGGATCAAGACCGCAGGCCTCGATAACCTTGCGATGGACCATGCCGGAGCCAAGAACCTCCATCCAGCCTTCCGATCCGCCAATGACCCGTTTGCCTTTGACCATCGAATAGCCGACGTCGACTTCGACCGATGGTTCGGTGAATGGGAAATAGCTTGGGCGCAGACGTAAGACGACATCCTCGCGTTCGAAATAGGCTTTCAGAAATGTCTCCAACGTCCATTTCAGGTGACCAAGGTGAATGCCCTTGTCGATGACAAGGCCTTCGATCTGGTGGAACATCGGCGTGTGCGTCGCATCGCTGTCGCTGCGGTAGACGCGGCCAGGTGCGATAATGCGGATCGGCGGTTCCTGTGACGTCATGGTGCGGATTTGCACCGGTGATGTGTGCGTCCGCAGCAGCATTTTGCTGCCTTCG
>JBILBJ010000064.1:0-9000 GCA_044353705.1 Sphingorhabdus sp.
GGATCTTTTCCAAGCTTGGTTGCAATCTCGGCCACGCGGCGCGCGGCATTGGCGGTCATGGAGATGACTTCAGTTTCGCTCATATCGGATATGTAGGCCATGCAGCAGTTAAAGAAAAGGGGCGGCGCAGTATCCCGCGCCAGCCCCCAAGATTACACCCTCTCCCAAAGGTGATGCGTTTTGGCTTGTCTGCTTACTCGCCTTCAGCAGGGCCACCAATAGCCGTGCTATCAACAGTTTTTGCAGCAAGCAAGATTTTTGCACCGCTTGGGTCAGATTTCATTGGTGACAGGAACGCCGTTGGGTTGATCGCTTCACCGGCAATGCGGACTTCATAATGCAGGTGGCTTCCGGTCGAGCGGCCAGTTGAGCCCATATAGCCCAAAATGTCGCCCTTGCGGATACGCTGGCCTGGCGCAACATTCATCGCCGACAAATGGCCGTAACGTGTCTGCACCGCGCTGCCGTGGTTGATTTCTACGAACTTGCCATAACCGCCAACCCATTCCGCGCGGCCGACAATGCCATCTGCTGTTGCAAAGATAGGTGTGCCGATTGCGCCGGGAATATCGATGCCCTTGTGGTTGCGGCTGGCGCCACGCGTCGGTGCGCTGCGATATCCATAGCCGCTGGAGAATTTCATGATTTCAACTGGGTTGATCGATGGAACGGCAACTGCAACCTTGGTTGCGGTGCCGTTGATGCTGCCCCAGCTGTCATTCAACGCACGGAATTCAGCGTCCGCAACGCCAAGCGCGCTTTGGTTCGCCCTCAAATCTTCTGCCGAAATACGGAAAGTGTCTGATGAGGCGGCGGCTGAGTTGGCGAATGATGGTGTTGCTGCTGTGAAAGCGGCGACCATTACCAAAGCAGATACAGCTTTAAGGATCAGTGATTGGCGATGTGCCAAAGCGCTGGATGCCATATTGTGTACTACCTTAAAATGCGACCCGCGCTTTTACGCAGTTCAGACGTTTGACCAAGACAGAGGATCTGCCCACTCATTACGAAAATGGTGGTGTCCGATGGCTCAAACGAATGCAACATGCCTGTCATAATCGCGGGACAAACCGCCGCTCAAACGCGTTGAGTCGTTGAACGGAGGGTTCAACGGCGCATTAAAATGGCGGTTTACCGACAATTTCCAAACTGGCTTGGGCAATATCTGGCGATGTGAACAACCCGTCGCAAAGCCGTTTGTTCCCGCCAAGACCTAAGAAATTTCGCTGTTATTGGGGCGATTGACCGTCCGAACGGTTACCGAATCGCCTGCCGCTTCGATTCGTCCGTTCCAGCTTTCGTCATGCTGAACTTGTTTCAGCATCTTAATTTGTGGCTGCCGTAAGTAAGACCCTGAAACAAGTTCAGGGTGACGGATGTGAGAGAAAATCGTGCGACGGTGACAGGCTGCCCGTCCAACAAACCGTAGCCCTGAGCAGCAGACGCGCAGCGTCTGCGACCGTCGAAGGGCGGTAAGGGAAAGCAGCGCAACACCGGTAACCGCCCTTCGACAGGCTCAGGGCTTCGGTTTTGTAATAGGATTCGCGTGGTTCAGCCGATCGCTTTGGCCGCAGCCAGAACCTCTGCGGCGTGGTCCTTGACCTTTACCTTGCGCCAGACCTGCGCAACCTTGCCGTCTTTGCCGACCAGATAGGTTGACCGGTCAATGCCCATATAGCTTTTGCCGTACATCGATTTTTCGACCCACGCGCCCATTTGCTCGGTGGCATCGCTGGCTTCGTCGGACAGCAATATGACGTTAAGTTCATATTTCGCCGCAAATTTCGCAAGCTTGGCGGACTTGTCCTTGGACATGCCGTAGACGGGGCAATTGAGCGCGGCGAAATCCGCCGACAATGCGGTGAAATCTTTGGCTTCGTTCGTGCAACCGGGCGTATCCGCCTTGGGGTAGAAATAGAGCACCAGCGGGCAATTGAGCGCCGCCAGATTGACCGCATTTCCTGCGCTATCCGCCACATTGACGTTGGGCAGGGTGTCGTTGATATCGGTCATTACTGGTTCCTTTTAAAAATCACGTGGTCCAAATAGCCGGTGCCATTCGTGCATGACAACCCCGCGATAATCCCTAATCGCCGTCATCAGGGCATCCCAATCGGCAAAGCCAAGGCTGCCGGCAATCAACGCCTGCGCGGCCTCTGGCGGGGTGGCGCAATCGGGCGCGATGAGGCGCACCATGACCAACAGGCGCGCGAACAAGGCATAAGCGGTGGCAAAGTCTGCGGGCAGATGTCCTGCTGTCACCAGCGCATCAATGGCGGGGTCAAGCTGCGGCACCAACCCGTTATGTGTTTCCAACTGAAGCCGGTGGATGATAAACTCCATATCAACCAAGCCGCCGGGCAACAGCTTCACATCCAATTCGCCCTTTGGCGGCTTATGCGCGGCCATGTCTTTGCGCATGCTGGCGATATCGGTCCGCAGCTTTTCGGGGTCACGTTGGCTATGCAAAACATCGGCGACAATCGCGTTCACCTGCGCACGGGCATCGGCGGAGCCAAACAGCACGCGCGCCCGCGTCAACGCCATATGCTCCCACGTCCACGCATTTTCGCGCTGATATTGGTCAAAGCTTTTCACCGACGCGCAGAGCAACCCATCGGCGCCCGATGGCCGAAGCCTTGTGTCGACCTCATATAACGCGCCCGATGCGGTGGGCACCGACATCGCGGCAATCACGCGCTGCGCCAGCCGGTTGAAATATTGCGTCGCCCCCAGCGGACGCGGCCCATCGGATTCGGCGAGATGATTGCCCGTGAACAATAAGATCAGATCAAGGTCCGACGCATGCGTCAGCGCCTCGCCGCCCAATCGGCCCAATGCCAAAATGACCAACTCGCTGCCGTCAATGCGGCCATGCGCTTTTTCAAATTCGGCGACCGTCGCGGTGGTGAGCGTCTGCAACGCGGCTTCCGCCAAATGGGCGTAGCTGCGCGCGATGTCGCTTGCGTCGCTTCGGCCCTCAATCAACTGCACGCCAAGTGCAAAGCGTTTCTCGCCGACATAATCGCGGACAATATCGAGCATGGATTGATAATCGGCATCGCCAATCCGGCGCGCCATCGCGTCGTGCAAAGCGGCCATGTCGCCCGGCAAGTTCATCGCGCTCGTGTCAATCAACGCGTCCAGATAGCGGCTCTGCCGGGCAAGATCGTCGGCCAGCGTCGGCGCGTAGCTCAATATGTTGGCGACCAAATGCAACAGCCCGGGCCGCGCCTCCAGCAAGCGGAAGACGTTGATGGCGCTGGGGATCGCCTCGATCATATTTTCGAAACGCGCGATGGCGCGGTCGGAATCGGGGGCCAGCGCCAATGCTTTCATGATCGCCGGCAGGACGGCTTCAAATGCGTCGCGCGCCGATGCGCTGCGGATGGCGCGAATCTTGCCGCTGCGCCACCGGGCCATGCGCTGCATGATGGCGGCGGGGTCGGTATAGCCCAAATCGGTCAATTGTTCTTCGAGCGGCAGGCCTTCGTCGGCCATGCGCGGCCCTTCGCTGTCGCCCGCGTCCACCATCCGGTCGTAAATCGCCGCGACTTGCGCGGTGACTGGGCGGATCGCGTCAATCAACGCGTCGGCGTTGGCCAGCCCATGCAAGCGCGCGACGGCATCGGCGGTTTCGCGGTTCTGCGGTATCTCGTGCGTTTGCCGGTCGCTGTGCATTTGCAGACGATGTTCAAATGTCCGCAACTGTTCATAAGCGGAGGACAAGGTCTCCGCCTCTTGCGGGCTAATCGGGCCAGCCGCCGCCAGCCGTTTCAGCGCCTCGCGTGTGTCGGGCACGCGCAGCACGGGATCGCGTCCGCCATGGATCAGCTGATGCGCCTGCGCGAAAAATTCACATTCGCGAATCCCGCCATGGCCACGCTTCAGGTCGAACCCAAGGCCCATTTTCTGACCCTTGGCATAATGGTCACGGATTTGCGCGGTCATTGCGGTAATGTTCTTCAACTGCCCGAAATCAAGCGACTTGCGCCAGATAAACGGCTGAATGGCATTCAGGAAATATGCGCCCAGCGCGCGGTCGCCCGCACTGACCCGCGACCGGATGAACGCCGCTTGCTCCCACGCCAGCGCGCTCGATTCATAATAGCCGATGGCCGCTTCGACGGGCAAAGCGATCGGGCTGACCTCAGGCGATGGCCGCAGCCGCATGTCGACGCGAAAGACATATCCGTCGCCGTCCAATGCGGACAATAGTTCGATGACGCGGCGGCCATAGCGCACTGCGGCCTCTGCCACATCGTCGCGTTCGCGGTGGGGCAGGGTTTTGGGATCGAACAGGAAAATCGGGTCAATGTCCGACGAATAATTTAGCTCGCGTCCGCCATGTTTGCCCAGCGCAATGACGGCAAAGCCTTGATTGGGCGCGCCGGGCACGCGTTCTGCGATGGCGGCGGATATGGCTTGGTCGAGCGCATGGTCGGCAAAGTCGGACAGGATGCGCGTGACGCGGCTGAGGTCCCAAATGTCCGCTAGGTCCGCAATCGCGGTGATCAGCGCGACGCCCTGCCGCTGTTGGCGCAAGGCGGTGCCGACATTCTCCGCCGTTCGGGCGAGGGATCGCGCAAGCGCCGCGTCAAATTCGCCCGCTTCGACCATCGCCATCAATTCGGGGTTGCGTTCCATCAGTCCGGCAAGAAACGGACTGTTGGCCTGTGCGCGTGTGATGGCTTCTGCGACGCGCGTCATGATTTTAACCCTGATCTTTTCCGCGGACATAATCCCTTCGGAAATCGGACGCGAATGTCGCGAACCGCCCTTGCGATATCGCCGCGCGCATGCCTGCCATCAGCATTTGGTAATAATGCAGATTATGCTGCGTCATTAGCATCGCGCCCAATATCTCGCCCGACCGGATCAGGTGATGGACATAAGCGCGGGTCCATGTCGCGCACACGGGGCAGGTGCATTGGTCGTCAATCGGCCCTTGGTCTTCGGCAAATTTCGCATTGCGGATGTTGATGGGGCCGTGATGGGTAAAGGCTTGCCCATTGCGGCCAGAGCGGGTGGGCAGGACGCAGTCGAACATGTCGATGCCGCGCTCAACCGCCCCCACCAAATCGTCCGGCTTGCCCACACCCATTAGATAACGTGGCCGGTCGGCGGGCAATTGGTCGGGCGCATAATCGAGGCAACCAAACATCGCCTCTTGCCCTTCCCCCACCGCAAGGCCGCCCACGGCATAGCCATCAAAACCAATGTCGATCAAAGCATCGGCCGACCGCTTGCGCAATTCTTCGTCCAAGGACCCTTGTTGAATGCCAAATAAGGCTGCACGCGCGGCATGTTCGCCGCCGCTGTCGAACCCGTCGCGCGAACGCTTGGCCCAACGCATCGACAATTCCATCGACTTGATCGCTTCGTCGCGGCTCACGCCATTGGCGGGGCATTCGTCAAACGCCATGACAATGTCGGAACCCAACAAGCGCTGGATTTCCATTGAGCGTTCGGGCGACAGCATATGTTTTGACCCGTCGAGATGGCTTTGGAACGCCACGCCCTCTTCGGTGATTTTGCGCAAAGCCGACAGGCTCATCACCTGATACCCGCCGCTGTCGGTCAATATCGGCCGGTCCCAGCCCGAAAATTGGTGCAGCCCACCCAGCCGCGCCACACGTTCCGCGCCGGGCCGCAGCATCAGATGGTAGGTGTTGCCAAGGATAATGTCCGCACCCGTTGCGCGCACTTCGGCAGGGCGCATCGCCTTGACCGTGGCGGCGGTGCCGACGGGCATAAACGCGGGCGTGCGAATTTCGCCGCGCATCATCTGAATGCTGCCGGTGCGTGCCTTGCCATCAGTGGCGGAAATCGAAAACTGGAATCGCGTGGTCATCGGGCGGCTTTAGGGGGGTTATGCGCTGGAGAAAACCAACTTTTCTGAACAGGACATCGTCTCTACCTAAACCGAAGCCCTGAGCAGCAGGTGCACAGCGCCTGCGACCGTCGAAGGGTGCCCAAAGTGCAAGCGCTGTGCTGATGGACGCCCTTCGACAGGCTCAGGGCTGCGGTGATGACGAATCTGTCAGTATGGCCCCGTCCACCCATCGTCATCCGAACCCAAACCCATCGTCATCCAAAGCTAAACTCATCGTCATCCTGAACTTGTTTCAGGATAACAGGCAACGTCAGTTTGTTATCCTGAAACGAGTTCAGGATGACGAGGCAGAGAGGATTTGCGCATCACTGACACAAATTACCCTTTCAACCGCCGGCACATCGCCCCATATACGCGGCATGACTTACACCGATCCCCGCTCATATCTTTACCAACTCGGCCTTCTCGACCCTGACGCAGCGCAGCGTATTACGCGTGATGCGTTGAAGGCGTGCGATGATGGTGAGCTCTATTTACAATATAGCGCGACCGAGAGCTTTGGTTTTGACGATGGCCGATTGAAAATGGCGGATTATTCGACCGGTTCGGGCTTTGGTCTGCGCGGTGTGTCGGGTGAAATGACCGGCTTTAGCCACGCCAATGACATGAGCGAGGCCGCGATCCGCCGGGCAGGGGAAACGTTGAAGCTGCTCGATCCTACAAAGGAGCAACCCGCACCGCCGCCCCGCCAGAACAACCGGCATTTATATACAGACGGCAATCCGCTTGAACTCGTGCCATTCGCGCAAAAGGTCGCTTTATGCCAACAAATCGACGCCGCCGCCCGCGCCCGTGACCCCCGCGTCGCGCAAGTGAGCGTCAGCCTGTCGGGCAGCTGGAGTGTCGTTGAAATCGTGCGTGCCGATGGCTTTGTCGCCACCGACGTCCGGCCTTTGGTCCGCCTGAATGTCTCCATCGTCGCGCAAGATGGTGACCGCCGCGAAACCGGCACTTATGGTTTTGGTGGGCGCTATCTCTACGACAAATTGTTTGAAGATCATGAATGGGAACATGCCATTGATGAGGCATTGGCGCAGGCGTTGACCAACTTGCGTTCGGTCGCGGCGCCCGCTGGCGAAATGACCGTGTTGCTTGGCCCCGGCTGGCCCGGCGTATTGCTGCATGAAGCCGTCGGCCATGGTCTTGAGGGTGATTTCAACCGCAAGGGCAGCAGTGCTTTTTCCGGCAAGATTGGCCAGCGTGTTGCTGCGCCCGGTGTGACCGTTGTCGATGATGGCACCATGATGAACCGCCGTGGTTCGCTGTCGATTGATGATGAAGGCACGCCGACGCAGGAAAATGTCCTGATCGAAGACGGCATATTGCGCGCCTATATGCAGGACCGCATGAACGCCCGCCTGATGGGCGTTGCGCCGACGGGCAATGGTCGCCGCGAAAGCTATGCCCATGCACCGATGCCGCGCATGACCAATACATTCATGCGCAGCGGCAATGACGACCCTGCCGAACTGTTGAGCCGCGTCAAAAACGGCATCTTCGCCAAAAGCTTCGGCGGTGGCCAAGTTGACATCGTGTCGGGCAAATTCGTGTTCAGTTGCACCGAGGCTTATTTGGTCAAGGACGGCAAGCTTGGCGATCCGATCAAGGGCGCGACGCTCATTGGCGATGGCCCAACCGCGCTGAACAAGGTCATCGGACTTGGCAACGACATGGCATTGGATGATGGCATCGGCGTATGCGGCAAAGGTGGCCAAAGCGTTCCGGCGGGCGTCGGGCAACCCACGACCTTGGTCAGTGCGCTCACCGTGGGCGGCACGGCGGGTTGATTGGTGCATATTTCGGTCAGAATTGCGATATGGCCGAATTAACCGCATGACCCCGGGATGAGCCACGCACTCAAGGTTGCGACCTATAATATTCGCAAGGCGGTTGGCCTTGACCAAAGGCGCAACCCCGAACGCATATTGGCGGTGCTCAAAGAAATCGACGCGGATATTATCGCACTGCAAGAAGTGGGTCGCCGCTTCGGCGCGCGCGTCAGCGCCCTGCCGCTGGCGATGCTGGAGGCGGAGACATCGTGGATGCCCGTGCCGCTGGCTTTCCGTCCTGCCGCCATTGGTTGGCACGGCAATGCGATTTTGGTGCGCAAGGGCATGGAAGTGCGCCATTGCCAGCCGATTGACATGCCCACGCTGGAACCACGCGGCGCGGTGATGGCGGAGCTGTCGGTTGCTGGCCATGCGCTGCGCGTCATTGGCGTGCATCTCGATTTATCGGGGCTGTGGCGGCGCAAGCAAGTCCGCGCGTTGCTGGCGGCGATTGATGGCAGCCCGCGTCATATGCCCACCGTTCTGATGGGGGATTTCAACCAATGGTCGGACAGCGGCGCATTGAACGAGCTTGCGTTCCATCATCACCGGTTGGTGCAAACGCCCAAAAGCTTTCACACATCGCGCCCAGTCGCGCGATTGGACCGGATCATTGTCAGCCATGACGTGAACGTCACCGCGGCGGACAGCCATATTTCAACATTGTCCAAACAGGCATCGGACCATCTGCCCTTATGGGCATCGATCCACATTGGTTGAATGCCTAATATTTAGGCAGAGATTATCCGCTGATTAAATTTTAGGCAGTATAGAACGTGGCGGCGGTTATATGCGCCGCCCCCATCGCCTATAATCGGCATACTTACGTGCATTTCCCGTTTCTGGCACGACGTTTGCATATTGCACTGCACAACCAATATTGGGGGCGTGCATGAAATATATTATTGCCATTATTAAGCCGCACAAGCTGGACCCGGTGCGCGAAGCGCTCACGGCGTTGGGCGTGTCGGGTATGACCGTGACGGAGGTCAAAGGCTTTGGCCGACAAAAAGGGCAGACCGAAATTTATCGCGGTGCCGAATATGCAACCAACATGGTGCCCAAGGTGAAAATCGAGATCGCGTGCGCGTCCGATCAAGCCCCTGCCGTGGTCGAGGCCATTCAGCAGGCCGCCGAAACAGGCGCCATTGGCGACGGCAAGATATTTGAATTCGAACTTGCCGGTGCCCTGCGCATCCGCACGGGCGACACCAACGAAACCGCGCTTTGACGCGACAATAGCAAGCTAGGGGAACCAGAAAATGTCCAAGACAC
>JBILBJ010000251.1:0-2612 GCA_044353705.1 Sphingorhabdus sp.
AACATCTCAATAAGGCGTCAGTTCTGGTGGTATGAAGCCACGGTGCGCGATACAAATTGCATGAACGTCATCCGTTGCGGAATAGACGCCGTCGTGCTGCCCATCATCACAGCGATAGCGTAACGCGTGCCATCTGGCGCTGTCATGATCCCGATATCATTATATCCCGTGGACACCGGCGGCAAAATCTGCCCCGTTCCGGTCTTGTGTAAAAAGCTCCAACCCGCAGGCACGCCCGCCTTCAACCGGTTAGGGCCGCTTGACGTCCGCGACATGATATCGAGCATGAGGCGCGTTGACGACGCCGACAGCAGCTCGCCTTTGGCAAGCTTGGCGAGAGCGCGGACAATGGCTTGCGGGCTTGCCCCGTCGATGGGATCATTCAGATAGCGGTCAAGCGCCGCCTTGCGGGTCGCCAACGGCACAGCATCACGCGCAGCATAAAAGCGCCGACCAATTGCATATTCCTGTTTCCAGTCAAGACCGGCAATGCCGCTTTGCAAAGCGCGTTCGCCCGGCCCAAAGCGGATCGCACCCAAATTCTTGCGCGCAATAAAACTCTTTACCACTTGCGGGCCGCCTACGGTGCGCAGCAGCGAGTCATTGGCGGTATTGTCACTGGCGCGAATGGACGTCTCCAGCAGATTAAGAATCGAAACCTCAATGCTGCCATTGGCGATCACCTGATCACGGATTGGCTGATGAAAAACCGCCAGATCATCCCGTGTGATCCTTACATTCTGGTCTAAGCGAAGCTTGCCTTGATCAACCATGTCCAACACGGTGAGCGCAACCCAGGTTTTGGATACGCTCTGTTGGGGAAACAATTCATCCATCCTGTGGCCAAAAACCCATTCACCGCCATCCACGCGCATAATGGCAACGCCCGTCCGACCCGGGAACAAACGCCATTGATCTTGGATCAGATTTTCAAGACCGGCAGGCGGCCGCCCAATTGCGGGACGTGCGGGCGCTACAACAGCTGGTGCTGGGGCTATTGCTGCTGGCGGAGCAGGTCCCCGAGGCACTGGCGCAGACACGCACCCTGATAAAATGGACAACAGCGCCAAAGAGGCAATGCCTGTTTGGCCAGCCTTATGCGCGCGCTTGGTGGTCTTCGAAAACATTTGGGCCATGAAGCTGCAATAGAGGCCTCGCGGTCGTTCTGTCACCGACAAAGGTCATTTTTGCGACCAATGATTCGATGGCGTCGACGAGAAGAGTTCGGATCAACAGGCAGGATCGTTCGGCCAGTCCGTCGTGCGGGGAATCTTGGGCAGACTGTTTCGATAGAATCAACCACGACCCCGGTACGGGGCAACGCCCTGATCAGGCAGCCACAAGCCCTTGGGCGGCTCCCCCGATTGCCAGAACACATCGATGGGGATTCCGCCGCGCGGATACCAATATCCGCCGATACGGAGCCAATGCGGCTTCATTTCTGTGAAAAGTCGTTGTCCAATACCAACGGTGCAATCTTCATGGAAGGCGGCATGGTTGCGGAACGAACCCAAGAAAAGCTTCAGCGACTTTGATTCAACAATGCTTTTGTCTGGCGCATAATCGATGACCAGATGCGCAAAATCGGGTTGCGCAGTGACCGGACATAAAGACGTAAACTCAGGCACGGCAAAGCGGGCGAG
The DNA here is from genome assembly GCA_044353705.1 of Sphingorhabdus sp. Classification (GTDB taxonomy): domain Bacteria; phylum Pseudomonadota; class Alphaproteobacteria; order Sphingomonadales; family Sphingomonadaceae; genus Sphingorhabdus_B. The sequence goes on from JBILBJ010000251.1 coordinate 1,644, forward strand.
ATACAGCGTATCGGGGCGCGGATTGGGGACATAATCCAGCGCGGCCTCTTCAGGCGTTTGGGGAAGTGCGCTTTGCGCACCCAGATACATCGGCTTTAGTTCGTCAGTCATAGCTGCGCATTTAGCGGTTTCACCACGGGAAGCAAACGGGTCATGCCAATTGCGCGAGATATGCACGTCGCGTGCACGCAAAAACGCATTGGGCTTGGGCAAAACGCTCGTTTCCTGAAAACCTGTATCGTGCCCCGGACATGGCCTCGCTAACGCCCAAATTATGACGATTTTGATTCCGGTACTCGGCGACCAACTGAGCCATGCGCCCTCATCATTGGCGGGACAGGACAAAAGCGCGTGCATCATTTTGATGGCCGAACTCGATGAAGAGACGACCTATGTGCCGCACCACAAATCCAAAATGGCGTTCATATTATCGGCGATGCGGCACCATGCCGAAGATCTGCGTTCAGCCGGATGGACTGTCGATTATGTGAAGCTAACCGAGCCGGAAAACAGCGGCAGTTTTACCGGCGAACTGGCCCGCGCATTGGAACGCCATAGCGCATCCGCCATCTGCGTCACCGAAGCTGGCGAATGGCGCGTCAAAGCCATGCTCGATAGCTGGGCCGACCGGTTCGATGTGCCGGTAGAGATACGTGCCGACGACCGCTTTTTGTGTGACCATGCCGAATTCGAAAGCTGGGCCAAGGACCGCAAGCAGCTGCGCATGGAATATTTTTATCGCGACATGCGGCGTAAATCGAAATTGCTGATGGATGGCGATGCCCCCGTCGGCGGGCAGTGGAATTTTGACGCAGAAAACCGCAAGCCGGCCAAGCGCGATCTGGCGATGCCACAACCGCTGCATTTCGCGCCGGATGATATCACGCGGGATGTTATTCATATGGTCGAAGAGAAATTCGCCACCAATATGGGCCAGACCGCGAAATTCGGTTTTGCGGTCACGCGCGC
>JBILBJ010000065.1:0-8999 GCA_044353705.1 Sphingorhabdus sp.
GTTCAGCATTGTCGTTTTACCTGAACCCGTACCGCCCGAAATGACGATATTCATCCGGCTGGCACCAGCAATCTTCAATGCCGTTGACATAGGTTCGCTCATCGAACCAAAGCCCTTCAACATGTCGATTGTGATTGGCTTTTCGGAAAATTTACGAATTGAAATGGCGGTGCCGCGCAACGATAACGGCGGAACAATGACGTTCACGCGGCTACCGTCTTTCAACCGCGCGTCGGCCAAAGGCGTGGTCTGGTCAACGCGGCGACCGACTTGGTTCACGATGCGCTGCGCGATCTGGAACAGATGCTCTTCGTCACGAAACTGGATCGGCGCAATCTGCAGCTTTCCCTTTTTTCGATATAGGTCTGCAACGGTCCATTGACCATGATATCGGTAATATCCGGATCGCTGAGCAGCTCTTCAAGCGGACCGAAGCCGAGCAGTTCGTCGACGAGCACTTTTTCCAAAGCAAATTGTTCGCGACGGTTAAGCGTCAGCTTAAGTTCGGCCAGCACTTCCAGAATGATCGGGCGGAACTCTTCGGTCAGCTCTTCTTTATTCAGCGATGCCGCCGCTTCGGGGTCCACACGCTCCAACAGACGCGGGAGAACCTGTTCTTTGATTTTGTGTACCGACGCCTCAAAGCCTTGGGGACCTTCGTCGACGGGTGCCGCGTTGTTTGCGCGGTCTGACAAGCGCGACATCGCTTCCTGCATGGCGGTCTGTGGACCGCCGTTACTGCCGCCGTGTAAGTTTATCGATTCAATGGGTGGAAATTGTTCGCCACCGCCCGTCGTTTGCGGGTTTCTGGCTGTTGCGCAATCGAGGGCCCACCGCCGGTCATGGGGCGCGCCACGCCAAATGATGAGCGCCCTAAAGACAAGCCTGGTTTCTTCCCAAATGCGCTCACGTTATCCCGCTCCGATATTCTATGGACTAAGGATTCCTGGCTACCGACAAATGGTAAATAAATCGGTAACAGTTTGCTTTTGTTGGGTTGCCCGACAAAGTTTTCTGCCGCTTTTCATTCATGGCAAACACTTTTAAGAGAACGCGGTAATCGAAGGAAATCCAGTGCCTGCATCGTCGGCCCGTTCGGGTCTTTTATATGCCGTTTGCGGCTTTGCTCTGTTGTCTTTGGGCGATGCGGTTATCAAATCGATTGCCGGTGCATGGCCCGGTACGGCCGTGGCGGCGCTGCGCTATTCGATCGGTGCGGTCGGCTTGGGCACGTTGCTGTACCTCAAGGAAGGCAGGCAGGGCTTTGCGTTGCCCATGCCCAAAGTTCAGATCCTGCGCGGATTTGCAGTGGCCATGGCCACCATCTGTTTCTTTTTGTCGATCTTCGTCATGCCCTTGGCTGAGGCTACGGCAATTGGTTTTACGAGCCCGATGATCACGGCGGTCTTGAGTGCCATTTTTCTGCACGAACGGACGAATGCGACCAAATGGACGGCGACATTTATTGCATTCGGCGGGGTTCTTCTCATCATGCGGCCCAATGTTGCCGAACTGGGTTGGGTTGCTTTGTTGCCGTTGGCAGCTGCGATGTCGATGGCGCTTTTGATGATTGGCAATCGCGCCGTCGCGGGGGCAGGGACACCGATTTTGATGCAATTTCTGGTCGCGTCGCTTGCGGTGCCATTCATCCTGACGGCAGCGATTTTGGGTCATTTTTCCGGCGTTCCAACATTGCATATCGGCATGCCGGACTGGACCATCGTGGCGCGCTGTGCGGTCGTGGCGGTCACCGCTAGCTTTGCGCATTGGCTGATTTTTATGGCGACGACCCGCGCGTCGGCCGCCGACATCGCGCCAATGACATATGTCCAATTGTTGATGGCACTCGCGCTCGGCATATTGGTTTTTGGCGATTGGCCAGACATGACATCGCTTGCCGGGTCCGCGATCATTATCGCCAGCGGCCTTCTTCTTTGGCGTAAGTCGCGCGCATAGTTCCACCGCAATCGCGGGCAATATGGGTGCCAATAGCGTCGCTGCAAATTAGGAAAAGACTTGGTCAAAACGGGCTGCTATCGCTCGGCCATGTCAGACCAAAAGCATCTCTATCTCGTCGATGGCTCCGCCTATATTTTCCGGGCCTATCACCGGCTGCCCCCGCTCACCAACAAACATGGCGAGCCGGTCGGTGCGGTATATGGCTATACGACCATGCTGTGGAAGCTGGCGGACGACCTAAACCAAGCGGATGGTCCAACACATATGGCTGTTGTCCTCGATAAATCGAGCCAGTCATTCCGCAACCGGATCTATGACCAATATAAGGCGCACAGACCCGACCCGCCCGAGGACTTACGACCACAATTCCCTATGATCCGCGATGCGACGCGCGCGTTTTCTTTGCCGCTGGTCGAAGAGGATGATGTCGAGGCCGATGACATGATCGCAAGCTATGCGCGGGCAGCTTCCGCCGCAGGTTGGCATGTGACCATCGTCAGCAGCGACAAGGACCTGATGCAGTTGGTGGAACCATCCATCGACATGTTCGACACGATGAAAAACGAACGCATTCGTGCCGGGGAAGTGTACGAAAAATTTGGTGTCGAACCCGAACGGGTTGGCGATGTGCTGGCGCTGATGGGCGATAGCGTCGACAATGTGCCGGGTGTCCCCGGCGTCGGCCCAAAGACGGCGACGAAGCTTATTCAGGAATTTGGTGACCTCGAAAGCGTCTTGGCCGCTGCACCGTCGATGAAGCCCTCCAAAATGCGCGATAATTTGATTGAGCATGCGGACAAGGCACGCCTGTCGAAAGTGTTGGTGACTTTGAAAGAAGATTGCCCGCTGCCCATCGCGATTGAAGACATGACATTAGGGACAATCCCCGAAGAACCGCTCGCCGCATTTTTGGAGCATCACGGGTTCAACTCGCTTTTGAAGCGTATCGGGCATGTCGCAAATACCGCTGCCGCCAATAAAGCGATTGCCGGCAACCCGAAGGCCGCAAGCAAGGGCGACACCCCCGTATCCGCGCCCACAGCGGGTGCAGCAGCTTTGCCGCCCGCCATGCCCAAAATTGATGTGTCGACATATGAATGCGTCACGGATGTGGGGCGGCTGGACCATTGGATTTCCCGCGCCCGTGAAACAGGAACTTTGGGTTTCGACACCGAAACAGACAGCTTGCAAGCGGCGAGCGCCAATCTTGTGGGTTTCAGCCTAGCGGTCGCACCCGGGGAGGCATGTTATGTCCCGCTGGCACATGGCGGCACAGATATGTTCGCTGAAAAGCCTGTTCAGATAGACTTGAACGTCGCTTTGGAACGGTTGCGTCCATTGCTGAGCGATCCAAGCGTGCTAAAAATTGGCCAAAATCTGAAATATGACATGTCGGTATTGGCGCGGCATGATGTGCGCATAACGCCCTATGATGACACGATGGTCATGAGCTTTGCCTTGGATGCAGGTCGTCAAATGCATGGCATGGATGAACTCGCCAAAACGCATTTGGGGCATGAATGCATCTCTTATAAAAGCGTCACCGGAACGGGCAAAAGCCAGATTGGTTTTGCTGCCGTCCCGCTGTCTGACGCGACCTGTTACGCCGCGGAAGATGCGGATGTGACCTTGCGGTTGTGGCATCACCTGAAGTTGCGGATGAGCCCTGAAAAGGCGACCAGCGTCTATGAACTGGTGGACCGCCCGCTCGTGCCTGTCCTGTCGCAGATGGAATGTTTAGGCATTAAAGTCGACCGAGCGGTGCTGGCGCGATTGTCGTCTGAGTTTGCGACGCAAATGGAACTGCTCGAAAAGGAAATTCATGGCCTTGCCGGACAGCCGTTTACCATCGGCAGCCCACAGCAGCTTGGCGAAATCCTGTTTGGAAAAATGGGCTATAAAGGCGGCAAAAAGGGCAAATCGGGGCAATATTCGACCGACGTGACGGTGCTGGAAGATCTGGCGGGGCAGGGCATCGACATCGCACGCAAGGTGCTGGATTGGCGGCAACTTGCGAAGCTGAAATCAACCTATACCGACAGCCTGCAGCAGCAGATTGATCCGAAAACGGGCCGTGTGCACACAAGCTATAGCCTCGTCGGCGCGCAAACGGGGCGGCTGTCATCGACCGATCCGAACTTGCAAAATATCCCCATTCGTACCGAAACCGGTCGTCAAATCCGGGACGCTTTTGTGGCCGAACCCGGCAATGTGATTTTGTCCGCCGACTATAGCCAGATCGAGCTTCGGCTTGCCGCGCATTTTGCGGATGTAGAGCCGTTGCGCGATGCCTTTGAAAAGGGCGAAGACATCCATGCGCGCACCGCATTGGAGCTGTTCGGCGAGGTGAACCGCGACACACGTGGCCGTGCCAAGACCATCAACTTTTCCATTCTGTATGGCATTTCCCGCTGGGGTCTTTCAAAGCGTTTGGAATCGACCGCCGACGAAGCGCAGGCGCTTATCGACGCATACTTCCAACGCTTCCCGGGCATTTCGAACTATATTCAGGAAACCATGGCCACGGTCCGCGAATGCGGGCACTCGACGACATTGTTCGGCCGGAAAACATGGTTTCCGCGCATCACGTCGCCCAATCAGGCAGAACGGCAAGGTAGCGAACGCGCTGCGATTAATGCGCCGATTCAGGGGACAAGCGCTGACATCATCAAACGCGCGATGGTGCAAATGGGGCCGGCGTTGAAAGCTGCTGGCTTAGGCCATGTGAAGATGTTGCTGCAGGTGCATGACGAACTTGTGTTCGAACTGCCCGAGGCGGATGTAGCCGCGGCAAGCGACGTCATCCGCGCGATTATGGCAGGGGCGGCCGAACCTTTGGTAAAGCTCACTGTCCCGCTCGGTATCGAAATCGGGACGGGGCCAAGCTGGGGCGCGGCGCATTAAGGCACCGCCGCCCTGTGCCTTCAGCTTTTGTCTTCTTCTTCTTCTTGCTCAAAAGTGACGGCAACGTCGGGCTGGGTAGTTAGGCGCGCTCAGCCGCGATTGCGGGTTTGCACATATGTACCGAGCAGGCGGACCGAGTTGCAATGAAAGCGCAGCTCATCCAGCGCACGGTCAAAAGCGGGGTCACCCGGTGCGCCTTCGATATCCGCAAAAAATTCGGTCGCGGCAAAGCTTGCGCCGTTTTGATAGCTTTCCAGCTTCGTCATGTTGACGCCATTGGTCGCAAAGCCGCCCATTGCCTTGTATAAAGCTGCAGGGACGTTCTTCACTTCAAAGATGAGCGTTGTCATCAATGTACCCGTCACCCCGGTGTGGCTAATTTGCTCTCGCGACAACACGACAAATCGCGTCGTATTGCTCGCATCATCCTGAATACCGTCGTTTATCGGGACCAAGCGATACAGCTCAGCGGCGGTTGGCGGCGCTATGGCGGCGGCCGACGCGTCATCATTGGCTGCGACAAATGCAGCCGCAGCGGCTGTGTCTGCATAAGCGACCGGAATAATGCCATGCGAACGCAGATAATGGCGGCATTGGCCCAGCGCCTGCGGGTGGCTCATGGCTGTTTTCAATTCCGCATCGGCGGATTTCGCCATCAGGCAATGGCGGATCGGCATGAAATGTTCGGCGATGATGCTCAGGCCCGATTCCGGCAGAAGAAAATGGATGTCCGCCACGCGGCCGTGCAGTGAATTCTCAATTGGAATAATCGCCCTGGCCGCAGACCCGTCCTTGACGGCGTCAATGGCGTCTTCGAACGAGAAACAGGGCAGGGGCAGGCAATCCGCGTCAAATTCCAAAGCGGCAAGATGGGAGTTTGCGCCAGGCGCGCCTTGAAAGGCAATCGCTTTTGCAGGCTGTTCATTCGCCGCTAAAGCCATGGTTCTGACAAGAGCGAGTGCGGGTGCGGGGTAACTGTTCATATGGCAATCGCGATAGGATAGCCAAACTTATCCGGCAAGTCTGGAATTGGGCACTTGCACGGCCTTACTGACACTATTAGAGGGGCTTGAGAATCCGGCAGTCAGACCGACGCCGGCTTGAAACCGCATTTCAGGGCTGATAACCAATGGATGATCGTAGTAACACAATTGCAGGCTGGGTTTTGGCAGGCGGCATAGTCGCGCTCGGGCTAAGCATCGTATCGGGCATGTACTTCCACGCTGAAGCGCCTGAAAAAGAAGGTTTTGCAGTTGCAGCGGAAGCTGGCGGCGAAGCTGGTGGCGCTGCGGCTGTGCCGATTGCGACGTTGCTGGCCACTGCAGACATCGCCAAGGGCGAAGCGGCTTTCAAAAAATGCGCGGCTTGCCACACCATTGCGCCAGGTGGCGCAAATGGGATTGGTCCAAATCTTTGGGCCTCGATGGGTAAACCGCATGGCCACGTCGCGGGCTTTTCCTATTCGGATGCGCTGAAAAGCATTCCCGGCAACTGGGACTTTGAAGGCATGGACAAGTGGCTTGCCAACCCCAAAAAATATGCGCCGGGCACGAAAATGACTTTCGCTGGCTTGAGTAACCCCGAAGAGCGCGCAAATTTGATCGCGTATCTCAATGCGCAGGGTTCAAACCTGCCGTTGCCAGCGCCACCAGCAGCCGATGCTGCCGCCGCAGCGCCTGCGGCGGATGCAGCAACCGGTGAAGCAGCTGCCGCACCAGCGGCTGATGCCGCAGCGCCGGCACCCGCGGCACCTGCTGCAAAGTAATCAGTTTACGTCAGTTTGAGACTTCGTAGAAATCGCAGATAGCATTCCATGCTTCTTCTGCGGTTTCTACAAACTGGAAAAGTTCCAGATCATGTGGGCTGATGACGCCCTCGAGCATAAGCTCCTCAAAGTTCACAACACGGTTCCAGAATTCGCGACCAAATAGCAGAATCGGCATCTTTTTGATCTTGCCGGTTTGCACAAGCGTGAGCAGTTCGAAGAATTCGTCGAACGTACCAAAGCCACCGGGGAACACCGCTACGGCACGTGCGCGCAGCAAGAAATGCATTTTGCGCAACGCGAAATAGTGGAACTGGAAACTCAATCGCGGCGTCACAAACAGATTTGGCGCCTGTTCATGCGGAAGCACGATATTTAGACCAACTGATTCCGCGCCAACGTCGTGCGCGCCGCGGTTGGCGGCTTCCATGATGGACGGGCCGCCGCCCGAACATACGACGAAGTGGCGTCGACCTTCTTCGTCCGTCACATTGGCTTGTCCCGCAAGCTGCGCAAGATGACGGGATTCGTCGTAGAAACGCGCCTTTTCCTTCATGCGTTCGGCAATGATTTCCGACCGCTCATCGCTCGCAGCCGCGATTAAGGCATCTGCAGCGTTGGGTTCGGGAATGCGCGCAGAGCCGTAGATCACCAACATGGACCCGATGTTCGCTTCATCCAGCAACATTTCGGTCTTGAGCAGTTCCAGCTGGAAACGAACGGGGCGCAAATCCTCACGCAACAGGAAGTCGGTGTCCTGAAATGCGAGCCGGTAAGACTTGCTTTGCGTTTGCGGGGTGGAGAGCTGCTGTTCAGCAAAGTCCGCTTCTTGTTGTGCTTTGTAGAAGCGGCGATCGTTTATTTTTGTATCTGTCATTACCCTGCATATAGGGTGCAAGTGGGTGTTCTTCCACCCCTCATCGGCAAAAGGATGTGCCGTTGCGCATCGATCGGGCCATGTCCAAGTGAAAATGGTTGGCATGCGCAGCGTTATAATCAGGGCCAAGTACAGTGCCGAACCGTTTACAGGCGGACTGGTGCAAGCGGCGCAGGAAAGCGCGTTCTTCGCTTGATCCGTTCCAGCCTGTGAGCACGGACACGCGGCGGCCATCACGCAAAACGAACGCTGAGACATCGACGGCATTGGCAAAGGCATGTTCGGATAATTTGCCCGAACGCCCCCCATAGATGTTCCGGCAATTAAACGTGCCCATTGTTTCGATACGGACGACCTCAGCGCCCAAATATTGCTTAGCTGCGGGGCGAACGGCGTAGCGTGCCCAATCGGTAAAGTTGGCCGCCAACGGGCACGTCATTGCCCCCAAATTGGTGGCTGGCGTCCCAAAATCCATGAGTTTGATCGTGTCGATCATGCGGCACCCGCCGTCGAAACTTTTGTTGGGTAAGCCAGCAAAGCGGACGGACTTTTCTTTCAAACTTGCCATGCACTGCCGCGCATTTTCCGTTGTTGCATTTGCACCCGTGCGTGTCGTTTTCGGGGCTTCGCGCGCGCTGCAAGACGCCAATAGCAGTGCGCTCGCGACAAGCAATATTCTTGGAGCAGTGACGACGGCCATAGCCTATATCATAGCGAAATCTCAGCTGTGTGCAGCCCCAAATCGACCAAATGGACGCCATATGGCGGCAAAGACGTGGATGTTTATACAATTTCCGCGTTGCGCACAGTGGCGTGCGCGATTATCGCGAATGCATGTTGCGAATCATTCTTAATAAGAAGCCGGTGTTTTGGATATTGCTGTCTTTGCCAGCGATATTGATGATGCGCAGCTTCTATGCGGGCGACCGCATCGCGATGGATATGCTGCATCCAACGGGTGAGTGGTCCGCGCGTTTTATGATTGTTGCGATGGTTTTAAGTCCGTTGTTGTCCTTACTAGGACCACGCCCGTGGCTCAGCTGGTTGATCCAGCGGCGCCGTGCGCTGGGTGTCGCAGCGTTCGCTTATGCGGTGCTCCATCTGGTCTTCTATCTTATCGACATGGGCAATATTGATGACATGATCGCCGAGTTTCTGGCGCTGGGCATCTGGACGGGTTGGGCGGCCATGCTGCTGTTTGTTCCGCTTGCGCTGACGAGCAATGATGCATCGATGCGTGCGCTGAAGGCGGGATGGAAACGGCTGCAACGCCTTGTATATCCCGCTGCGTTGCTTGTTCTGGTACACTGGATCTTCATCCACAACAATTTAGGCCCAGCGCTCGTTCATTTCGTCCCATTGGCCTTCCTCGTGGCGGCCCGCTTTTTTCTTTCCCGTAAATCTGCATTTAAAGGAGCATGAATATGCGTTTATTGACTTCACTTTCACTGGCCGCAGCGACCGCAATTGCCTTCGCATCGGTGCCTGCATCGG
>JBILBJ010000252.1:0-2611 GCA_044353705.1 Sphingorhabdus sp.
TTGCTGCGCGTAGGCGAACAATTCCGGCACATATTGTCGGAACTGCTCGCGCGTGGCGAAGTGCATGATGATGTGCTTAACAGCCACAGCGTCAGCGTGACCGAAGTGCGTATGTCCCCGGATTTGCGCCACGCAACGGCATTCATAAAGCCGCTGTTGGGGGCAAATGAAGAAAAGGTGCTAAAGGCACTGCGCACCAATACGGCGTTTTTCCAAAAGGAAGTCGCCTCGCGGGTGAGCATGAAATATGCGGCAAAGCTGAAATTTCTAGCCGACGATAGCTTCGACCAAGCCACGCATATTGAGGGCTTATTGGCGCAGCCCAAGGTCCAGCAGGATCTGACCGATGATGCGGACGGAGACGACGCAGAATAATGGCCAAGCTATATTTTTACTACGCGTCGATGAATGCCGGCAAATCGACCACATTGTTGCAGGCGGCGTTCAATTATGGCGAGCGCGGTATGCAGGTGATGCTGTGGACCGCCGCTATTGATGACCGCCCGGGTTTCGGCGCCATCAGCTCGCGCATTGGCCTTGCCGGTGATGCGAGCCGCTTTGAAAGCGACACGGACATCGAAAGCGTAGTCCTCAATAAGCATGCAGAGACGCCACTTGCGTGTGTGCTGATCGATGAAGCGCAGTTTTTGACCAAGCAGCAGGTTTGGCAGGCTGCAAGCTTAGCCGACAAGGCGGGTATTCCAATTGTTTGCTATGGCTTGCGCACGGATTTTCAGGGCGAACTTTTCCCGGGCTCCGCTGCATTGCTCGGCATTGCCGACAGCCTGGTTGAATTAAAAGGCGTGTGCGACTGCGGCCGTAAAGCGACGATGAATTTGCGTATTGATGAGACCGGCAAAGCTGTTGTCGATGGCGCGCAAACCGAAATTGGCGGCGATGATCGTTATGTCGCGATGTGCCGAAAGCATTTTAACGAGGCGCGTGGCCTAGGCTGACTTTTTGTGTGCCGTTCATCTAGCAAGGCATATCGTCAGGCCCATGATGAAGAAAACCATGCCCTCATTGTTGGTCGCAGCGTCAATCGCGGCGCCTTCAAATTGACTTGATGCTAAACCGCGCCCTAAAGGGCGGGCATGCATGGCTGGATCATCCTCGATAAACCGCTTGGTCTGGGTTCAACCCAGGCCGTTGCCGCGGTAAAGCGCAACTTGCGTTCTGCCGGCTTTGGCAAGGTCAAGGTCGGGCATGGCGGTACGCTTGATCCGCTCGCCACCGGTGTTCTCCCCATCGCATTGGGTGAGGCGACCAAATTATGTGGCCGGATGCTCGACGCGTCCAAGACCTATGATTTTACCATCTGCTTTGGGACAGAGACCAGCGGCCTAGATGCCGAGGGCGAGATCGTTGCAACTTCGGAGGTGCGGCCCACGCTTGAACTGGTGCAGCAAGCCCTGGCGCAGTTCGCAGGACCGATTGAGCAGATTCCGCCGGCTTATTCCGCGATCAAAATCGATGGCAAGCGCGCCTATGATCTGGCGCGGGCAGGGGAAGTGGTCGAGATGAAGTCGCGGGCCGTGACGGTCCATAAGCTCACCATTTGTCATGCTGAACTTGTTTTAGCATCTTACTTTGACCGGGATGAAAGTAAGACCCTGAAACAAGTTCAGGGTGACGCCCCCCTAAAGTCAATCACACTGACCGCCGACGTTTCCAAAGGCACGTACATCCGCAGCTTGGCGCGGGATATTGCCTATGCTTTGGGTACCGTTGGCCATGTCACTATGTTGCGCCGCGTGCGTGCGGGGCCGTTTGCCCAGAATGGCGCGATTTCGCTGGACAAACTCAATGCATTCAGCCATGGGGCAGCCCAAGAAGACATTATCTTGCCGATAGAGGCAGGGCTGGTCGACATCCCGGCTCTTGATCTCTCCCCGGAACAGGCAAGGGCGATCCAACAGGGTCGCGTCTTGACCGGGATTGCCATGAAAGATGGGCTACATTGGGCGAGGGACGCAGATTTGCGGCCCATTGCACTGGTGGAGAACATCGACGGTGTTTTAAAAACCGTCCGTGGCTTTAACCTAACTCCATGATGTTCGAAGGAAAAATATGTCAATTACTGCAGAACGTAAAGCACAGGTCATCAAAGAGCACGCACGCGAGCCAAATGATACCGGATCACCAGAAGTGCAGGTTGCAATCCTGACTGACCGTATCAATACGCTGACCAACCACTTTAAAGACCACCACAAGGACAATCATTCGCGTCGTGGTCTTCTTCAGATGGTCAACAAGCGTCGTTCGCTTTTGGATTACCTGAAAAAAATCGATGGTGACCGTTACGCGACACTCATCGCGAAGCTCGGCCTTCGCAAGTAAATTTAAAAGCGGCCTCAATCGGGGCCGCTTTTTGCATGGGGGGGCCGGCAATGAGGCTGGGCTGCCATGGGGGCTTTGAAATGCCCCGGCCGTTTGCGGATCGGATCATCCGCTCAATTGAGGCCCCGCATCGCATAGGGCATGCGGGTCAAAGGAAAATCTATGTTTAATACGAAAACTGTATCAATCGAGTGGGGCGGACAAACCCTGACACTCGAAACGGGTAAGGTTGCCCGTCAAGCTGACGGCGCTGTTATGGCGTCTTTGGGCG
>JBILBJ010000066.1:0-8970 GCA_044353705.1 Sphingorhabdus sp.
TTTATACATATGCGCTGGTGATGCTTTTGGGCCTTGTCACAGCGGTTAGCTGGATGATGGTGAGAACATAATGAACGCCGCAGATATTCCTGTCCTGTCAATCATGCTCGCCATCCCGATGGTGGCGGCGGCATTGTGCTTGTTCGTTCGTGCTGAGCTGGCGCGCCCGATTGCGCTTGGTGCGACCCTCGTCAACTTCATCCTCGGTGTGGTGCTGTGGATTAGCTATGATCCCGCAGGGGCGCAGTGGCAGTTTACCGAAAGTGCGCAATTGTTCGGCCCGATTGGTTGGAAGCTTGGCATTGATGGTATCTCGTTGACGCTCATCATGCTGTCGGTGTTCCTGATGCCCATTTGCATCGGCGCCAGCTGGAACAGCATTCAGAAGCGCGTTGGCGAATATATGGCGGCTTTCCTGTTGATGGAAACGCTGATGATCGGGGTATTCGCGGCGCAGGACCTGTTGCTGTTTTACATCTTCTTCGAAGCCGGTCTGATCCCGATGTATCTTATCATCGGCATTTGGGGTGGTCAGGACCGCATTTACGCGTCTTATAAGTTTTTCCTCTACACATTGCTTGGGTCGGTGGTGATGCTGATCGCGATGTTGTGGATGATCCAGTTTGCCGGCACAGCAGACATTCCGACTTTGCTGAACACAGATTTCCCTGTGCAGGCGCAGACATTATTGTGGCTGGCGTTTTTTGCGTCCTTTGCGGTGAAGATGCCGATGTGGCCAGTGCACACATGGCTTCCCGATGCGCACGTTCAGGCCCCGACTGCGGGTTCAGTCATTCTGGCTGGCGTGTTGCTGAAAATGGGTGGCTACGGCTTCCTGCGTTTCTCTTTGCCGATGTTCCCAGAGGCGAGCGCAAACTTCATTCCTTTGGTTTTTGGCCTGTCGATGGTCGCGGTTGTCTACACATCGCTGGTTGCCTTGGTGCAGCAGGATATGAAGAAACTGATCGCATATTCGTCGGTCGCGCACATGGCGATCGTGACGGTTGGCCTCTTTACCTTTAACCAGCAGGGTATTGAAGGCGCGATTATCGTGATGCTCAGCCACGGTTTGGTTTCGGGCGCGCTCTTCCTGTGCGTTGGCGTGATCTACGACCGTCTGCACACACGCGAAATCAGCCGTTACGGCGGCATCAGCGTGAATATGCCCAAATATGCATTGCTGTTCATGCTGTTCACCATGGCCAGCGTCGGCTTACCCGGAACGAGCGGTTTTGTCGGTGAGTTTCTGAGCCTCGCGGGCGCGTATAAGGTGTCCACATGGGCCACGCTGATTGCGACAACGGGCATCATCCTTGGCGCTGGATATATGTTATATCTCTATCGCCGGATCGCATTTGGCCCCCAGGTCAATGCAGACGCAGCCGCGATGCAGGATATTGACGGCCGTGAAATGTGGTTGCTCGCACCGATTGCAGTCGTTGTATTGTGGATGGGCGTATATCCCGAAACATTCCTAGCACCCATTCGCCGCGATGTTGCGACGATTGTTGAACGTATTGAGCGGGCGGCTCCAGCTGGCGACAGCAAGTTAATGGCCGTCGACCCGACTACAGCGCGCTTTCGCGTTGTTCATGAACCTAAAAAAGACGTGGCTGAGGGGAGCCATTAATAATGGAACTTACTGCTTCGCTCTCCTTGGTGCGTCCTGAGATCATTCTCAGCTTTTCGGCGCTTGCCTTGCTTTTATTGGCTGCCTGGATGGATCAGGCCGGACGCCTCATCAGCATATTGGCTGTTGCCGCTCTGGGTGCTGCTGCTGCTTTCACCGTCAGCTCGCTTGGTTCGGGATCCAGCGCGTCGGCCTTTGATGGTTTGATGGTGAATGATGCATTCGGCAATTTCTCCAAGCTGCTGATTTACATTGCCGCGGCTGTTTCCCTGACCATCGCCCCGCGTTTCCTGGAAAAGGCAGGCGCGATGCGCGCTGAATATCCGGTTCTTATCGTGCTTTCCTGCGTTGGCATGGGCATTATGGTATCGGCGACGGACCTGATTTCATTATATATCGGTTTGGAGCTTCAGAGCCTTTCGGCATACGTCCTCGCAAGCTTCGTGCGCTCGGATGGCCGTTCGGCCGAGGCGGGCCTGAAATATTTCGTCCTTGGCGCTCTTGCGAGCGGCATGCTGCTTTTCGGCGCATCGTTGGTCTATGGCTTTGCCGGTTCGACAAGCTTTGCCGCAATCGGCCTTGCGATGGACAAGGAAGTCGGCCTTGGCCTGATCTTTGGTATCGTGTTCATCCTATCCGGATTGGCGTTCAAGATCAGTGCCGCGCCATTCCATATGTGGACGCCCGACGTATACGAAGGCGCACCAACGCCCGTCACCGCGTTTTTTGCAAGCGCGCCAAAGGTTGCGGCCATCGCTTTGTTGATGCGCGTCGTGCTTGAGGCATTTGGTTCGCAGGTGCTCGTGTGGCAGCAAATCATTATTGTTGTTGCGTTGATGTCGATCATCATCGGCGCGGTTGGCGCAATTGGTCAGCAAAACCTCAAGCGCCTGATGGCATACAGCTCGATCAACTATGTCGGCTTCATCCTCATCGGTCTCGCCACCGGAACAGAGCAGGGCATCGCCGCCATGCTTGTGTATCTGACCATTTATGTGGCCATGACCTTGGGCGGCTTTGTGTGCTTGATGCAACTGAAGGACAAAGACGGCAACTATCGCGAAGAATTTGCCGACATCGCTGGCCTGTCTAAAACCCGCCCAGCACTTGCCGCGGCTTTTGCCATCTTCATGTTCAGCCTTGCAGGCATTCCGCCATTGTTCGGTTTCTGGGGTAAGCTGGTGGTATTTAATGCCGCTGTCGCCGCCGGCCTGCTGCCATTGGCGGTCATCGGTATTTCGGCCTCGGTTATTGGTGCATTCTATTATCTGAAGGTTGTCAAAGTGATGTATTTTGATGATGCAGCAGATGTTATCGCCGAAAGCGATGACAAGGTGTTGGTCTGGACTGGTGGCATTCTAGCTGCCGCCAACTCACCGCTTGGGTATTTTGCCATTCCCGTGCTCGGCGTTTGGACAGCGGTTGCGGCAAAGGCGCTGTTCTGACGCTCATATTTGAAGAGGTCGCCCTCACAGGGTCAACGAACGCCGATTTGTTGACGCGCGCGGCGCAAGGCGTTCCGGAAGGTCTATGGCTTCGCGCGGATGCGCAGGACGGCGGCAGAGGCCGTCTGGGCCGCAGCTGGGAAAGCCCAAAGGGCAATGTGTTTGCGAGCACCATCGTTCGTCTGCGCGATACCGACCCAGCACCAGCCAGTCTGGCCTTTGTAACGGCATTGGCGGTGTTCGACGCGATCCGACAAATCGCGCCGCATGTCGGCATTTCCCTGAAATGGCCGAATGACATTCTTTCGCGCGACGGTTCAAAATTGTGCGGGATATTGCTGGAAAGGGCGGCGGATGCCGTCATTGTCGGCATTGGACTGAACCTGATCTGGCATCCGGAAAATCTTGATCGCAAGGTGTCAGACTTACGCGCACTTGGCGCCGCGC
The DNA here is from genome assembly GCA_044353705.1 of Sphingorhabdus sp. Classification (GTDB taxonomy): domain Bacteria; phylum Pseudomonadota; class Alphaproteobacteria; order Sphingomonadales; family Sphingomonadaceae; genus Sphingorhabdus_B. The sequence goes on from JBILBJ010000066.1 coordinate 3,523, forward strand.
CACCGGACGCGCAGTCGAGCGTGGAAATCATCGCCGATGCCTTTGCACGTTACCTCGCGATCTGGCGGCTGTCGGGCACAGGCACTATTATCCGGCAATGGGAAGAATACGCGCATCCGCGTGGAACAGCGCTGTCGGCGCGATTGCCCGGTGGCGATGAATTGCATGGGCTTTTCCAAGGCTTGGACGATCAAGGTGCGCTGCGGCTTAGCTTGGCGGATGGCGCAATTCGTGCCATTCATGCAGCAGATGTTTTTCTAGTTTAAAGGGGTGGGCGATGTTGCTCGCAATAGACACAGGCAATACCAACGCGAAGTTTTCTTTGGTCGATGACAGCGGCGAGATATTGCACCGCTGGCGCATCGCCACAGACGCGCGCCGCACGGCCGATGAATATGCGGTGTGGCTGGATCAGCTCATTCAGATGGCGGGGTTCAAACGTTCGGATATCGATGCCGTCATCATCGCGACCGTCGTGCCGCGTGCGCTGCACAATCTACAGCTTTTGGCGACGCGCTATTTTGGGTGTGAAGCACTTGTTGCCGGGCGAGGGGCTGTCGCATGGGGCATTCAGCTGCGTGTTGCTGAACCGCAATCAGTGGGCGCAGATCGCGCCGTGAATGCCATTGCAGCCCACGCGCTCGCAGACGGGCATAAGATCGTTATCAGCTTCGGCACGGCGACGACCTTTGATTATGTTGGCCCCGATGGGTCTTACCACGGCGGAAGCATCGCGCCGGGCGTTAATCTGTCGCTCGATGCTTTATATGGCGCAGCGGCCATGCTGCCGCGCATTGCAATCGAACCGCCGCCAAATGAAAGTGTCATTGGCACAACCACTGTTGGACAAATGCAGATTGGCATCTATTGGGGCTATGTGGCAATGATCGAGGGAATGATTGCCCGAATGAAGAATGAAATTGGCGAACCGGTATCGGTTATTGCGACCGGCGGTTTGGCGATCTTGTTTCAGCAACATGGCCATTTATTTGACCGGGTAGAGCCCGATTTGACGCTGCGGGGGCTGGCGCTTTTGTACAGGAATAGAGAAAAAACATAATGACGACCCCAAAAAATGAACTGCTTTTCCTTGCTCTTGGCGGGTCAAATGAAATTGGCATGAACGTCAATTTATATGGTTGCGATGGCAAGTGGGTGATGGTCGACCTTGGCCTCACCTTTGCCAATTCAGAATATCCCGGCGTTGACCTCGTGCTTCCAGATCTGGAATTTATCGAGAAGCGTAAAAAAGACCTTTTGGGCATCGTCCTGACGCATGGTCATGAAGACCATATTGGCGCGGTGGCTTATTTCGCCGCGGACCTCGGCGTGCCTTTATATGCCACACCATTCACAGCAACGCTCGTTCGCGGCAAGCTTGAGGAAGAGGGCATTGCCGATATTGTGGAGCTGAATGTCATTCCCATGGAAGGCGCATTTTCCATGGGGCCGTTCGACTTTAAATTTGTAACGCTGGCGCACTCCATTCTCGAAATGAGCGCCTGTTTGATCACCACGCCATATGGCAAGATTTTCCACACGGGCGACTGGAAGCTCGATGAACGGCCTGTATTGGGCAGCCCAAGCACCGCCGACGCGCTAACTGCGATTGGTGACACAGGCATATTGGCGATGGTGTGCGATTCCACCAACGTCTTCAACCATGAACATAGCGGCAGCGAAGGCAGCGTGAAGGATGACCTGCTCAAGTCCGTCAAGGCCGCGAAGGGCCGGGTGGTTGTTACAACCTTCGCTTCCAACGCGGCGCGATTGAAAACTTTGGGCGAAGTTGCGCGCGAGAGCGGGCGGACCTTGTGCTTTGCCGGTCGGTCGTTGCACCGTATCCTTGAGGCTGCGCAGGCCAATGGCTATTTGAAAGACTTGCCCAAAACCATTGATATGGAAAGTGTAGATAGCCTTGCGCGCCACGAAGTCATGGTTGTTGCAACAGGTGGGCAGGGCGAAGCCCGCGCAGCGCTTGCCCGCATTGCCGAAGGAAACCATCCGGTGAAGCTGGAGGAGGGTGACACCGTCATCTTCTCGTCCAAGCAGATACCGGGCAATGAAATCGCCATCGGCATAATTATGAATAAGCTGGCCGAACGCAACATTCTGACGGTTACGGAAAAGCAGGCACATGTCCACGTATCGGGTCACCCGGGTCAGCCGGAACTTGCCGCGTTATATGATTGGATCCGCCCTGAAATCCTCGTCCCAGTGCATGGCGAGCGCCGGCATATGGCAGAGCAAGCACGTTTCGCGCGCGCGCATGGCGTTCCAAAGGCTGTCGTGCAGTCCAATGGTGATGTCGTGCGTTTGGCACCCGGCGAACCGAAGACAATTGGCAAGGAACGGACAGGCCGTCTCATCCTTGATGGTGATACGATCATCGCTGCCGACGGCGCAACGTTGAATGAACGTCGGCGTCTGTCTTGGTACGGGTTGATTTCGGTGGCGTTCGCGCTTGGTGCGAATGACAAGTTGCTGGGCAGCCCGGAAATCCGTTTGCATGGCGTTCCCATCGAAGAAGATCTGGATGATTTTATCGACGAAGCCACGACCGCTGCCGTAAAGGCGATTAAGGACAATCGCGGTGATTATGAAAAGCTCCGCGAGACCGTTCGTTTGGCCGTTCGCCGTGTAGCCGTCAGCTGGACTGGCAAAAAACCAATTGTTGATGTGATGATATTGGAGACCGCATGACTTGGACATCAATTATAGCGATTTACTTGCTTTTTTGGGTGATGACCGCGTTTGTCATCCTTCCCATCGGCGTGCGTACGCATGACGAATTGGGACTGCCCAAGGTGCCGGGACAAGCGGATAGCGCACCCGGGAACTTCCAACCCCGCATCATAATTTTGCGGACAACATTTTTATCCGCAGCATTGTTCGCGCTATATTATGCCAATTACGTCTATGGCTGGGTTGACCGCCACAGTTTTGACTGGCTGATAAACCGGCCTGCTTAAGGCTTATTTCCGAAGCCGTTCGATCGCTTGGGCCAGCGCAACATATAGCTTGCCGATATCGGACGACAGAAGCGTAACGCCAATGGCGTTGCCATCTCTTGTGCTGAGCAACAGGCGCATGATGCCTTCAAAATCGTGAACATAGCGGTTCACATGCTCGCGGAATTCGCTGTCGTTGCCATAATGATTGGCGATGATCTTTGCTTCTTTTGAATCGATAAGGCGCACCGCACGGCGCGTAAATATGCCTCTGTCGCCCTTAAGATACGACGCCCATGCGGTGTCGGTAATGTCGTTCGACAATATTTTCGCAACATCAATGGCTGTCGAATTCAGCGATTCCGTCAACAAGACCATGCGGCGGGCGAAGCTGTCATCCTGAACCGATTCAAAACTGTTTTTGGTATCGGCAATCCGGCCTTCAAGAGTGGTGGTCATTTCATCCAGCTCGGCCAGTTGCTTGACGACCAGACCGGTCGCAGCTTCGGATAGCTCTACATTGCGCTCAATCGCCTCCTGAACGGCAGCGTTCATCGACGCAACTTGCGCATCCAATGCATTGGCCAGCGCCGTCCGGTTTTGTTCGGTCAGCTGCTCAGAAATATGGGCAAGTTCATCATCCAATATCTTCCGGCTGCTTTCCGCCGCTGCGCGTGTGGATTCGCGGACACGCAGCAATGCGGTCACAAGCTGGCCATTCGCCTCATCCGACATTTCCTGCAGCAGCGATTGTGTTTGTCGCAGCGACGAGCCAAGTGCATCCACTTGGTCATGGCGAGCGGCAAAATGGGCATCGCTCTGCGTCATGAGTGCGTTCACCGAGTCGCGCTGGGTCGCAATAATCTGCTCCAGCCCGTTCAGCTTCTCAAGCATGCTACCACTCAATTCCTCGAGCGATTGCGCGTTCGATAGCGCAGATTTTATCTGCGCGACGCCATCGGACAATTGTGCGCTGAGGACATCCATAGATGCAGGAATGGTCTCGCTGATTTCATGGTTCGCTGTGCCCAGCGACGCCAACAGCTTGTGGGACTGTTCGATCAGTTGCTGGGTGACAAGCTGATTGTCTATCAGTGCCGAACCAACAGTGCGCGTGCTCTCGCCCAAGGCGGATACGGCAAAGGCCAGCCTGGACGTTTGGTCGGTCGCGACGCGGTCCACTTCTGAAATCTGCTGTGCGCTTGAATGAATGTGCGCGCTAATCGTCGCAATCATCGCACGGATGCGCGCTTCTTCTGCGTCCGTCTGGCTACCAACGTCGCCAAGTGCCTGCCGCAGTGCGGAAAGGCTCGACTGCATCTGTTCCTGACTATTGGTGATGATCGCGCTGATATCACCCGATGCCTGCGCGATGCCGCTGGACATGGCTTGCGTTGCGCTGTCCATCAACGTCGCCATTTCGGCGCTCCGGTCAAGAGCCTCTGCACTCCGCACGTCGAGCAGTTTTGCACTGCTGCTGAGCGACTGTTCCAATTTAACAGCCATGTCGTCGGCGCGCACTTCAACGCCATCGACATAATCGCGAACCGATTTGCCTGCATCGCGAACGCGCTCCAAAGTCGCAATGAGCGCTTTGATCTGCATTTGGGCGTTGTTGCCAGCGCTACCGATCTGGTTGGTAACATCTTTCGCTGCGCTTGTAACAACCGGCAAATGCTTGCGGAGCTGCTCGAGATTTGTGTTCGCCGACTGGCTTACAGTCTCAAGTGTCTTTGCTTTTTGGTCGCTGTCTGCAAGCGCCGCTGTCAGGACCTGGGCTGACTCCATCAATTTCTGCGAGGATTGCCGTCCAAGCGACTCGAGATCGCGTGCATTTTGCGACAAAAACTCGCGGGCCAACGCGATTTCCTCGTTCACGGTACGCATCCGCTGGCTCAGTAAAACGCTTTCGTTGCGCAACGACGCCGCAACATTGCCAAATCGGGTTGCTTCCCGGCTGCTGTTGCGCATCATCAACAACCAAGACACGGCGATCAATAATGCGGGAACAGCCCAATTAACAAAGAGCTCAACAATGCGATTGTTGTTAAGGCCCGCTTGCGCCTCGGGCCAATAGGTCACAGCGAAAAACGCGGTCCAGCCTACAAATGCGAGGGTAAACACTGTCGGTGCAACCCATGCGAAAACACTACGCCGCGGCTGTTCAACTTCATACGCGTCTTCTAAATCTGCTGTGTCGACAGCATCCGGAAGCGAATCCGCTGTCCTGTGCGCATCCGCCGCGACATCGTCGTGCGAAGATTGGTCTGAGATATGCTGCGTCAAGCCGACGATTTTAGAACGAGAGGTCATAATCCCTTAATTACCATATTATTGCGACAGAGAAACGTAAACTTAACATTATGTGTTGTAACCCCGAAAAATGTCGATGGATTATGGAGCATTTGACACAGCGTTAAAGGCTGCAGTGGGGGATGACGCATCCTTAATGGCGGAACTGCGTGCGTCTTTCGTCGAGAGCGTAAAGCGCCAAATC
>JBILBJ010000067.1:0-8901 GCA_044353705.1 Sphingorhabdus sp.
GATATTCGCGCTTCTGAACGCCAGCCCCAATCCGGCGGTCGTGCGCGATGGTGCATTGTTGCTGAAACTTGATGGCGTTCTTTCCGAACAGCCTGCAGAAGTTGACCCGCTGACAGCGCTCACATCCTCATCCATGCCGACGGGCGAAATCCGGCAACGCGATGTCGTTCGCGCGCTTAAGCTGGCGGAAAAAGATAAGCGGGTGAAACTGGTCGTTGTCGACATGGAGCGGTTCATGGGCGGCGGACAGGCCAGCCTTGCGGCCATCGGCAACAGCCTTGAGGCGGTGAAAAAGGCGGGCAAGCCTGTCTATGCCTTCGCCACGGCCTATTCCGACGACAGCTATCAACTGGCGGCCCATGCTACGCAAATCTGGATGGACCCGTTGGGCGGTGCAATGATTACCGGCCCCGGCGGATCGCAGCCATATTATAAAGGCTTGCTCGACCAGCTTGGCGTGAAGGCCAACATCTACCGCGTCGGCACCTTCAAAAGCGCCGTTGAGCCTTATACACGGTCAGAGCAGTCCCCTGAATCCAAAATGGCCATCAAGGGCGTGTATGATGAGGTTTGGGGACAGTGGAAAGCGGGCGTAGCCAAAGCGCGCCCTCAGGCACAATTGGACCGCATGCTGACCGACCCCGCCGGTGCAGTGGAGTCCGCCAAAGGTGATCTGGCGCAATTGGCGCTATCGACGCGTCTGGTCGACAAGCTGGGTGATCGTATCGCATTTGGGAAATTCATCGCCGGCAAGGTTGGCGCGGATGACAAGAAAACGACCGGCGGCTTTGCCCACACACCGATGGACGCGTTACTTGCCAGCTACGGCCCCGCAACCGCGGGTGCGCAGATTGGCGTTGTGACCATTGCGGGTACCATCGTCGATGGCGAGGGCGGCCCTGGAACCGCCGCGGGCGATACCGTCAGCGGTCTTATTTACGATGCGCTCGACAATGAGGATTTGAAAGCTTTGGTGGTCCGCGTGGATTCGCCGGGCGGTTCCGTCATGGCGTCCGAAAAAATCCGTCTGGCGATTGAAGCGGCGAAGGCCAAGAAGATTCCGGTCATCGTTTCGATGGCGAATTTGGCCGCAAGCGGCGGTTATTGGATATCGCTTCCTGCCGATGTCATTTTTGCCGATCCTGCCACGATTACCGGATCCATTGGTATCTTTGGTGTCATCCCAAGTGCGGAGGCTGGCCTTGCGAAAATCGGGGTGAATGCGGACGGCGTGAAGACGACGCCATTGTCGGGCGAACCGGATATTTTGAACGGCTTCAGCCCCGAATTTGACCGCGTGGCCCAAAGCGCCATTGAGAATGGCTATCGCCAGTTCCTCACCCGCGTAGCAACGGCGCGCAAGAAAACGCCCGAACAAGTCGATGCTGTCGCACAGGGGCGTATATGGGCAGGTGGCACGGCCCGCCAGCTTGGCCTTGTCGACAGGACGGGTGGTATGCATGATGCGCTTGCGGAAGCGGCAAAACGTGCCGGATTGAAACCCGATGGATGGCATGCCGAATATATTGAACCGCCGACGAGCTTCGCAGGCACGTTGATCAGTGGCCTGATGCCAAAGCGGACGCAGGCAGCAGCACCGATGGATGTTTTTGCGCAAGCATCATGGCAGCAGCAGTTGCTGTTCCAACGGATTTCGGCTGATCTGAACATGCTCACCGGCGTGCGTGGTGCACAGGCCAAGTGCCTTGAATGTGTGGATTTTGCCGCACCCGCGACGGCAAAGGCTGATACTGGCTGGTTCGCAATGTTGATGAAGGCGTTCAGCTAAATAACTGTCATCCCGAACCCATGCCCGGGATGACAAATATGACGTTGGCTGCTTACGCCTTAATTGCGCAAATGAGCCCGGACGAGCTTACGACGCCGAGAATTTCGGGGTCCTGCAGCGAACGTGTGCGCTTCAGAAAGTCCTCGACGGTAATCTTGCGCATGTCCTGACCGCGCAGCTTTTTAAGGCTGCTCAGTTTGTTCAACTGTATCAATGAAAGCCGGTCGACCATCCGGTCAGCCATGCAGGCTGCAATCGGTTGGGACAGACCGGCATCCATCAGCGCGGTTCTGACGCGTGTTTCAGGGGTGGCACATGCCGAGAGCGCCAGTGCAATTAGTGCGACCAGCGCTGCCCGTTTCATATACCGCGTTCCTTCGCACGTTCGACGCATTCCGTAATAATGCGCTTGGCGTCGTTTTCATCACCCCAGCCATTTAACTTGGCCCATTTGCCGGGCTCCAGGTCTTTATAATGGGTGAAGAAATGCTCGATCTGTTGAAGGACGATTGGCGGCATATCCTTATAGGTCACAACGTCCGAATAATAAGGGAAAGTCTTGTTGACGGGCACGCAGAGCAATTTCTCGTCACCGCCAGCATCGTCTTCCATCATCAAAACGCCAATCGGGCGGCATTTGACGACAGCACCGGCTACGATTGGCGAGCGCGCGACGACGAGCGCGTCCAACGGGTCGCCATCTTCACCCAAAGTATGCGGAACAAAGCCATAATTGGCGGGGTAACGCATAGGCGTGTGCAGGAAACGGTCTACGAAAAGAGCGCCAGAAGCCTTGTCGAATTCATACTTTACGGGTTCACCGCCAATGGGAACCTCGATCAGCACGTTCAGGCTTTCAGGCACATTGTCGCCTGCTGGAATCAAATCAATACGCATGGGAGAATGCTTTCAAATTGTTTTTAGTTGGTCCGCCGCGGACTCAGCAAACGATCGATCGCCGTTTCGCCCTTGCCCGTGGCTTCGAGGTGCGGATAGCGCAAGCCGCCCGAATAGGCGATGTCTATTTGCTCAAAACGTTTGTTGCGTTCCAATATAAGGCGCACGGGCTTTTCCCCACCCTTTGCGGCCTTGATTGCGGCACTGAGGCCGTCTTTGGAATAAGCATAGCCGTTGACGGCAATGATTTTGGCGCCGTTGACAATATTGGCCTTAAAAGCAGGACCGTTCCACAATACCGATGTGACGCGGCCTTCTTTATCCAACGTCAGCCCAAGCGAGTGCGTGAGGTTGAAGTTGTTGCCTTCCTTCATCAGTTCTTTGTCAAAGATGTTCGGTTCTTCTTTCCAGACAAGTTTGTACCCGCCCATTTCAAAACCGTTCAACGGCGCGGGCTGACCCGGTTGGCGCAGCTTGGTATCCAGAAATTTCGCCCAATCATAAGGCTGCACAGCATTCAGCGTGCGGACAATCTCATCAAAATTATATGTGAGCACGCCCCAGTCGGCGTTGCGCACACCAAAAAAGGCCTTGGCGAAATCATCGAGCGATTTTTTGCCCTTCGAAAGCGTGCGGATGGTCATGTCCGCATCGAGCCAGATCAGCGAACTTTCATTGTAATAATCTTCGCCGCGTGCGTGGCTTGCGAATGGCTTGGCTTTGCGTGCGCCAAAAATGGGGTCATGCGTGGTATCTTCCACCGAACGCCAATTCCGGCCGGGCTGCTCTGCATAAAAGCCCGCATATTTGGCCCATTCGCCCATCACCATTTCTTTGGATTGCAGACCCGATCGCGCACCAAGCACGAGATCCCAAAAGCTGGTCTGGCCTTCATAGATCCACAATAAATTGTCGCGCATCGGGGTGGAATAATCGGGCGTCCACATCGTATCAGGACGGCGGAATTTGCCGTTCCAGCTGTGCGTGAATTCGTGGGGCAACAGGCCGCGTTCGGACATATTGTCATCCCATTCGATGAAATAGTCGGTCTCGCGCGTATTTTCAGAGCTGCGATGATGTTCAAGACCAATGCCGCCAAGCTCTTCGGTCAGGCCAAGCAGAAATTCGTAGCGATCAAAATGCTTTGATCCAAAAAGCAGGAGCGATTCATTCACCAATGCGCGGTGCGCGGCGATATGGCCAGGCTTGGCAGCAAGATATTTGGCGTCGTCCGCCCACACGTTCAGCGTGACATTGTTGCCCAGATCCCATTTCTTATAATGTGGCCCCGCAAACATCGGGCTGTCGACCAATGTTTCAAAATCGGTCACGCTATAATCGATGCGGTTGCCGGTAATCTTTGCGCCATCAAGCGCGGCCACCCCTGTCCAGCCTTCAGGTAATGTAATCGACGGCTTTACCTGAATAGCGCGGGTAAAATGTCCGGCGGGGTACAAGGCGACCTGTTCCCATTGAACGTTCATCATATTGGGCGTGACGTTGATGCGGCCTTCGCTTTCGCGGACCGGCGCAGTGAACTGGAATTCTACATCGACGGACGATGTTTCGACAGGCACATCGACATGAAAGGCGTAAACCTGAACCGGGTCACGGGTCCAACGCAGCGTCTTCCCGCCCGCGCGGATCATAAGCCCCGTCATTTCGGCCAGTGCACCGCGTGGGCCATGCTTACCGGGCAGCCACTGCGGGTAAAGCAGGATCAGCGGCTTGCCTTTTTCTACAGGAATGACCTGACGCACTTGGAAAATAGCGCGATGAACATCGGTTGCGTCTACCGACAAGATCATCGGTTCCAACAAGGGGCGGTCTTGCGGCTCAGGGATGTTCGAGACGATCGGCACTGGCTGCGGGGCACTGTTTTGCGCAGATGCTGCAGAAACGAGGCTGGCAGAAAGGGCGAATGCGGCGATAGCGCGCGACAATATGCGTGGATTCATGGGCCAGACTTTTGGCGAAAGCCGATTGGCGCGTCCAGCCCTATTCCACTATCAACAATTAGCCGCTAGGGCGCTTTAATATGGCAAAGATACAGACACCCCAAGCCGTTCGCGGTACTCAGGACATGTTCGGCGAGACAGAAGAACGTTTTGCGCATGTCGTCGCAACCTTTGAACGCGTGCGCAGGCTTTATGGATTTAAGGGGCTGCAACTGCCCGTCATTGAGCCAACGGCGGTATTCTCGCGCAGTCTGGGTGAGGCGACGGATGTTGTCTCAAAGGAAATGTACAGCTTCGAAGATCGCGGCGGAGATTCGATCACGCTGCGCCCCGAATTTACCGCGGGCATTGCGCGGGCCTATCTCACCAATGGCTGGCAGCAATTTGCGCCGATGAAGCTGTCGGTGCACGGGCCATTGTTCCGTTACGAGCGCCCGCAAAAGGGCCGCTATCGTCAATTTCACCAGATTGATGCGGAGATTATCGGCGCAGCAGAGCCTTCTGCCGATGTTGAGCTATTGGTAATGGCGGACCAATTGCTGAAGGAATTGGGCATAAATGACGGCGTAACGTTGCAGCTCAACACATTGGGCGACACGCCAAGCCGCGACGCGTGGCGCGCGGCTTTGGTCGGCTATTTCAACGATCATAAGGGTGCGCTGTCCGAAGACAGCCTCGCGCGCCTGGAGAAAAATCCGCTGCGGATTCTGGATAGCAAAGACCCCAAAGATCGCCCAATTGCCGACGCCGCGCCGGTGATCGACGATTATCTATCGGGCGAGGCACAGGACTTCTTCGGCGCGGTCACAGCGGGCCTTGACGCCGCTGGCGTGGCTTGGACGCGCAATGCCGCGTTGGTACGCGGGCTGGATTATTATCGCCATACCGCGTTTGAATTTGTGACCGACCGGCTGGGTGCGCAGGGCACCGTGCTGGGCGGCGGACGCTATGATGGCTTGATCGAAAATCTCGGCGGACCGGCAACGCCAGCGGTTGGCTGGGCGGCTGGCATTGAACGGTTGGGTATGTTGATTGATGCCGTGCCAACACAGCAGATCGAAGCGATGATTGTTTTGGAAAATGACGCGGGTCTTCGGCATGCCTTCGCGCTTTTGCGTCAGCTGCGCCAAGCCGGAATTTCGGCCGACATGATTGCAACTGGTTCACCGAAAAAGCGTTATGACAAGGCCGTCAAGCAAAGCCCGGCGGCTATCCTGCGCGTCAATGAGGATGGCTATTACGGGATGTCCGGTGAAGGCAACAATGACCGGCTTAAGAGCGTACTTCAGTCGCTCGCATGACCAAAATCTCCCCGCAACGTATCGCGCTTATTGAATCGCGCTTTTCCGAGCTTGAGGCGCGGATGGCGTCGGGGCAGTTGGAGGGCGATGCCTTTGTCACGGCGTCCAAGGAATATTCAGAACTGGAACCGGTCGCCAAGGCCGCTGCCAATGTCCGGCGACTGCGCAAGGAAATTGAAACCTTGCAGCATATGTCGAAGGATTCCTCTGACCCCGACCTGCACGAGATGGCGATCGAGGAACTGGAGGAGGTAAGCGATCAGTTGGGCAAAGCTGAAACCGCTTTGGCGATCTCGCTCTTGCCGAAAGATGCCGCCGATGACCGGCCCGCCATGCTTGAAATCCGGGCTGGCACAGGCGGCGATGAAGCTGCGTTGTTCGCCGGCGACCTGTTCCGCATGTACGAACGCTATGCCGCGGGGCAGGGGTGGAAGATCGAACCTATCTCCGTCAGCGCGTCCGATGTGGGCGGGTTCAAGGAAGTTGTTGTCGCGATCAAGGGCAATGGCGTTTTCGCCAAGCTAAAATATGAAAGCGGTGTCCACCGTGTGCAGCGCGTGCCTGTCACCGAAAGCGGTGGCCGCATTCACACCAGCGCAGCGACGGTCGCGGTGCTGCCGGAGCCGACCGAAGTGGATATCCAAATCGAGGCGCGCGACCTGAAAATCGACGTGTACCGGGCGTCTGGCGCAGGCGGACAGCACGTCAACACCACGGACTCGGCCGTGCGCATTACCCATTTGCCGACGGGCATTGTTGTGACCTGTCAGGATGGGCGCAGCCAGCACAAGAACAAAGAACAAGCGATGCAAGTGCTGCGCGCGCGCATGTACGAAAAAGAACGCGAGGAAGCCCAAGGCGCGGAGGCCGAGGCGCGCAAAGCGATGGTTGGTTCAGGCGACCGTTCGGAACGCATCCGCACCTATAATTTCCCGCAAGGCCGCGTGACCGACCACCGGATCAACCTGACGCTGCATAAGCTTCCGGAGATATTGGAGGGCGGTGGCCTTGGTGAATTGGTCGCGGCGTTGATCGCCGAGGATCAGGCCGAGCGCATGGCGGGTCTGTCGGATTGAGCCTGTAATCTCTCTACCGTCATCCTGAACTCGTTTCAGGATAACGCGCCGCCGTGGCCTGTTATCCTAAAACAAGTTCAGGATGACGAAATGGTGTTAAGTTGGTTCAGATCACCAAACGCCCATGGTCCAACTTCGGCAACACATAACGCGCAAACATGTCGCATTCGTTGATGTGCGGGTAACCCGACAAAATGAACGCTTCGATGCCGACGGCGCGATATGCCTCGATTTTGGCGAGCACTTGGTCCGGGTCGCCAACGATCGCAGCGCCGCAGCCTGAACGTGCGCGGCCAATTCCGGTCCACAGATTATCTTCCAAATATCCGTCGTTCGCTTCCGATTGCGCGCGCAATTCGGCCTGATGCGCCACGCCGAAGGTTTGCGTATCCAAGGATTTGTTGCGGATTGCTTCGCCTTGCTGCGCATCCAGCTTGGACAAAAGACGGTCCGCATAGGCCCGGGCTTCAGCTTCGGTTTCACGCACAATGACGTGCGCGCGGAAGCCATATTTCAACGTCCGTCCAAATTTTGCCGCGCGCGCGGTCATGTCTTCGACAAGGTCCTTTGCGCCCTGAACCGTTTCTGGCCACATCAAATACACATCGCAACCTTCGGCAGCAGCGTCCTTTGCGGCGGGCGAGAGACCACCGAAATATAGCGGCGGGCATTTGCCGCTGACGGTCTTCATGCGCGGCGGGTCGAGATCGATTTTATAATGTTCGCCATCAATCGACAGATGTTCGCCGTTCAACAATGTCTTGAGGATGTGCATCGCTTCGACCGTCCGGCGATAGCGCGGTTCGCTGTCCATCTTGTCACCCGGTAAGTCAGACGAGATGATGTTGACGTTCAACCGCCCACCCGAAATCTGGTCAAGCGTGGCAATCTGCCGCGCCAATTGTGGTGGCCAGCTTTCGCCAATGCGCACCGCCATCAGCAATTTGATACGTGTTGTCAGCGTCGCAATCGCGCTGGCAAAAGCGGTGGTATCCAACCCGAGCGCGTAGCCCGAGGGCAGCAATATATTGTCGAACCCGCCCTTTTCAGCAGCGAGCACGATATTGCGGCAATGCTCCCAACTCGACGCGAGCATGGGATCGGGTTGCCCAAGAAATTCATAATCATCGTCGCATAATGCGGAGAACCAGCTGACTTCGATTGGATTGCTCATGGCAGGGGAACTCCTCGCGCCGCGACCAATACGCTATACCAATCAGCGCGGGTCCATTTGATTTTGAAGGCATCGGCGGCCTCTATGATGCGGGCCGGGTTTTGCGAGCCAAAAATCGGGATTGGGCGGGCAGGGTGCGCCATGATCCAGCTATAGGCCGCTGCGGTGCGCGACACGCCATGTGCCGCCGCAACGCCCGACAGGGCTGCCGCGACATTTTGTTCGCGTGTATCGCCTGGATCGCCGATGCGACCGCCGCCAAGTGGTGACCATGCCAACACGGCCAAATCCATGGCGATGGCTTGATCAAGCTCACCATTTTCGATGGTATCGATCCGCAACGGGGAGAGCTCCGGCTGCGTCGAGACAATCGGAACGCTGCTGAACTGTGCCAGCGTCGTTATTTGCGCGGTCGTGAAGTTTGACACACCAAAGGCGCGGATTTTTCCGGCTTTATGCGCGTCTTCGATGGTGCGTGCGATTTCTTGCGGGTGGGTGAGGATGTCGGGACGGTGGATTTGCCACAGGTCGACATATTCCGTGCCCAAACGCGACAGGCTGTCGTCAATTGCCTTGGTCAGATATTCCGCGCTGCTGTCATATGGCGTTGGCGGGGTAATTCCGCCCTTGGTGGCGAGCACCATCCGGTCACGATATTCCGGTGCCTCTGCAAATACGCGGCCAAGCAGCTCCTCGGCCTTGCCAA
>JBILBJ010000253.1:0-2583 GCA_044353705.1 Sphingorhabdus sp.
GTGGGTCTGGGATGGACGCCTGACATCCATGCTGGTGCTGTTCTTCCTCTATCTTGGATATATCGCGCTTTCGAACGCATCGAGCGAGAAGGGCGATACGAGCCGTGTTGCTGCTGTTTTTGGCATCATCGGTGCCGTCAACATTCCCATCATCAACCGATCCGTCGTCTGGTGGGAAAGCCAACACCAAAAGGCGAGCATAACCTTGGGTGGCTCTTCCATCGATCAAGCTTATTTGGTGCCGCTTTTTGTTTCGGTTGCGGGCTTTAGCCTGTTGTTCGGCGCGTTGGTGCTGATGCGGATGCGCACGGCTTTGGCTGAAATGCGGATTGAAGCGCGCATGCGCCGGATGGCGGACTATTGATGCCGCACGCACCGTTCATTATCGCGTCGTTCGCCGTTACGGGCGTGGGCATCAGCTGGCTGTTGATTTCCAGCTATCTTGCCATGCGTCGCGCAGAGGCATCTGCAGATGAATTGCGGCAACAGCCATGAAACCCAAGCATCAACGCCTGCTGCTCGCCGTGGTTGCGGTTTTCGCTTTGATTGGGGCTGGCCTGATCGCGGCGGCGGCTCTGCGCGAAGAAGCCTCATATTTTTACACGCCCACCACCTTAGCGAGCGCCAATGTTGCGCCGGGTAAGGCCATCCGCCTTGGCGGAATGGTGCAAAAGGGTTCAATCGTCCGCGCGCCCGATGGCGTTTCGATTACCTTCACGGTGCAGGACAAAGATAAAACGCAAAAGGTCGCCTTTCGCGGCATTACACCGGATCTGTTCGTTGAAGGATCCGGCGTGGTTGCTGATGGCCGGCTTGGCCCCGACGGTATCTTTATCGCGGACAGTCTGTTGGCGAAGCATGACGAAAATTATGTGCCCAAAGAACTGGCGGATATCGACATGACTTCCGCCGAACACACAAAGGACACGCTTTCAAAATGAAGGCTTTGACATGATGGCAGAGGCAGGACTTGCCGCATTGTGGCTGGCTGCCGCAATGGCGCTGCTCCAACTTGTGGGCGGCATGACATTGTTGCGCGGCAGCGCAGGGCAGCTTGTGCCGCTCATCAAGCCTGCAGCCTATGTCCAAGGTGCTTTATGCGCATTCGCGTTTCTTGCGCTGATGTGGCTGTTTTACGTCACCGACCTGTCGGTGTTGTTGGTCGCCAGCAACAGTCACATTGATAAACCCCTGATTTTCAAGCTTGCGGGGACATGGGGTAACCATGAAGGCTCCATGCTGCTGTGGGTATCGGTTTTGTCGGTGTCCGGCGCTGCGATTGCGCTGCTGGAAAAACGGATTGATTCCAAAACGCTAAATGCCACGTTGGCGGTGCAGGCATTCATTGCCCTTGGCTTTTTTGCGTTTCTTTTGTTCGCGTCAAACCCGTTTGAACGCCTCGTTCCTGCGCCTATTGAAGGGAATGGGCTGAATCCATTGCTTCAGGATGTTGGCCTCGCGTTCCATCCGCCGACATTATATTTTGGCTATGTCGGGCTTTCGATCGCCTTCTCCTTTGCCGTGGGTGCACTGCTGACCAACCAGGTTGGCCCTGCATTTGCACGTGCGATGCGGCCTTGGGTGTTGGCGGCGTGGATATTCCTGACCATCGGCATCACGGCCGGCAGCTATTGGGCATATTATGAGCTTGGCTGGGGTGGCTGGTGGTTCTGGGACCCAGTTGAAAACGCGTCGCTGCTGCCATGGCTCGCGGCGACAGCGCTTCTCCATTCGGTCAGCGTCCTTGCCACTCGTAACGCTTTGCGCGCATGGACGATCATGCTGGCGCTCGTTGCATTTGCGATGTCGATGGCTGGGACGTTCTTGGTGCGGTCGGGCATTTTGACGAGCGTCCACGCATTTGCTGTCGATCCGGAACGCGGGGCGTTCATCCTTGCTTTGATGCTGATATACACCAGCCTTGCGTTTGTGATTTTTGCCTTGCGCATTGGTTCGGTCAAGCAAGGCGAGCCGTTTCAGCTCATCAGCCGCGAAGGCGGCATTGTTGCGAACAACATCTTCCTCAGCGTTATTCTGGCCGTGGTGCTCATCGGCACGCTGTACCCGCTTGCCGCAGAGGCGATGGGCGACAAGATTTCAGTTGGCCCACCCTATTTTAACAAGGCAACGGTGCCTATCGCTGTTCTGTTAATGCTTGCCCTTTTGATTGGCCCGATGCTGCGCTGGCGCCGCGATGATCTCAAACGCTTAAAATATTGGCTTATCGGGGGCGCTGCAATTTTGTTGTGGAGCGGCATCGCCGTGTGGAAGTTCGCGCCGGACGTTGGACTGTTCCCATTGCTTGGGATTGCCCTGTCATTGGCACTGGCTATCGCCGCGTGGCTGCCCTTACGCGGCCGCAAATTGCTGCGCACGCCATTGCCTATATTCGGTATGGTCATTGCCCACTTCGGTATTGCGGTGAGCGTTTTCGGCATGGCGGCAGAGTCTGGCTTTTCATCAGAAACATTAACTGCGCTTGCCCCGGGCGAAAGCGCGGAAATCGCGGGCTGGCAAGTGAAGCTGGACGACGTCAACCCTGTTGTCGGGGACAATTGGGTTGCCATCGAAGGCGAATTGCAG
>JBILBJ010000254.1:0-2569 GCA_044353705.1 Sphingorhabdus sp.
CCCGACCAATCAAATTCCGCCCGAATGACGGCGTTACCATCGCTGCTGGTCGAATTCACGCTTTGAACGTCTTCTAGGCCCTGAACCAGCTCTTCGATTGGCTTGGTAATCGTCTGCTCAATCTCCGCTGCGTCCGCCCCCGGTTGCGCGGCAACGATGGACACGACCGGCATCGAAAAATGCGGATCAACCGCGCGTGGCACCTGTTGGAATGCGGAGAATCCAAGCGCGCACAGCAGCGTAAATAGCACTAAGGTCAGTTGCCACCGGCGGATGGCTATTTCGGCGACATGCATATGCTAAGGCTGCGTCGCAATAATGCGTACGGGCGATCCCGTTCGCAATTTTTCCAACCCCGACGTCACGATCTTGTCCCCCGGCTTTATACCGCCGGACACAGTGACGAATGTGTCAGACACACGTTCAATCGCGACATTGCGCGTTTCAACACGATTGTTTTTTGCGACAATGTACACGAGGCCTTCGCCGGTGCGAACTCCGAACAATGCACTCGCTGGAATCTGCAACAGATCTCCGCTTTCCAAAGCAGGAAGCTTAATATTGGCCGTTCCAATTTGTCCCGAACGCAAATTTGCGCGCGAGGGCAGCCGGAATTGCACGGTGAAGGCCCCCGTTGCCTCATTCGCGCGTCCGTCGATTTCCGAAATGGTGGCCGAAACCGGCCCGTCACCCGCTGACTCAATCATGATGTCCACCGTCATGCCAACGCGCAATTTTGACGCGTCACGATCGACGATGGGCACGCGAAAGACAAAGCCCTCATCGGCTTCACCCAAAATAAGCGCTGGTGTACCCGCGGCGATAACTTGTCCCGGTTGGACGTTGCGCTGCAAAACGACGCCGCTTGATGGCGCATAAAGCTGCGCTGTGCTGCGCGCAAAGCCAGCCTGCCGGACGCGGGCATCGGCGGCTTTGACAGCGGCGTCTGCCGCTTCGAAACGCGCTTTGGTTATCCAACCATCGGCATATAGCGAACGCACGCGTTCAAACTCGGCGCGCGCACGGTCGCGTTCAGCGACCGACACGCTTACGTCAGCGCCAACAATCGTGGAATCCAATGCCGACAATAATGCGCCGCGCTTTACAAAATCACCTTCTTCAAAGCGAACAACGGCCACTTTTCCGGGGGTGGTAAAACCAAGCGGCGTTTCGCGTCGATACCGCACCGTTCCCACCGCGCTAATTTCACGCTGAAGGTTTTCCTTTTCCACGGTGAACACGCGCACAACCTGCGCTGTTTCGACCGCAGCCTTTTTGCTGTCCGATGTCTCTCCACAGCCGGCAAGTGCAACGATCGGCAAAAGCCCAATCAAAAATCTCTTCGATGTAGGCAATTTGCTCTCCCCTGCACTGCTATACATCACTCGATAGGCGAGAGCGCGCCGGGATGAAATAGCATTTTGATATGCAACTTATTTTTCTAGTTCGACGGACTCAACAGGATGGCCGTAGCCCATTTCACCGGATAGATGCCCGTTGCAGCCGGTCGTTAATCGCAACGCCAATCCCTTCGTGCGGTATCGGCGCGACCGATATGGATAATGCGGCGCTCGCATCGGCCCTGTGTAGCGCGTCAAATAGATTGGCTGCCGCCAGCGCTAGGTCTCCTGAAGCGGACAAATTTTCATTGCCCTCAATTGCCCCGAACCCGATGTGCCATTCGCCCGGCTCTGGTTGGATTGCGTTTAAGCGCACGATCTTTGACGGAGCATAATGGCTCGCCAATTGCCCGGGCGCTTCAATGTTATCGCCGGAGGCCTTTAAGGGGCTCGTCCCTAGAACGCGCTCAATATCCGCCGCGGTGACGGGCCCCGGTCTCAAAACCTGCCAACCGTTGTCGCGTACGGCAACAATGGTGGATTCTAATCCGGCAGAACAAGGCCCACCATCCAAAATCATAGGCACAGCACCGCCAAGCCCCGCAAGCACATGTTCGGCTCGCGTCGGGCTTATACCGCCACTTTTATTGGCGGACGGTGCGGCAATGTTCAGCCCGGTTTTTTTGAGCAGCGCCTGCATGACGGGATGCGCGGGGCAGCGTAATGCGATGGTCGGCAACCCGGCAGTGACGGCACCAGCAATGTCGGCGTCAGGCCGCAGAGGTAGCACCAGCGTAAGCGGTCCCGGCCAGAATGCCTGCGCCAGTTGATGTGCCATCGGGCTGAATTCAGCCAAGTTTTCGGCGGCTGATTGGTCGGCAACATGCACAATCAACGGATTAAAGTCCGGACGCCCCTTTGCCGCGTATATCTTGGCAACTGCATCGGCATTGCTGGCGTCCGCCGCGAGGCCATATACCGTCTCGGTGGGAATCGCGACGATTTGACCGGAACGCAAAAGCTCCATCGCCGCCGTTATTGCGGCGTCATCAGCGGGCAGGACCCAGCCATTCCCCAAGGTATTTGAGCCAAACATCATTCGCGGCTATAGGCCTTGGTCGACACGATTTAACAGGATTTTTTATTGATCATGGCCTTTTCTGCACCCGTTACTGAACAAGCATTTGTCCTGAAGCATATCGTAGGTATCGAAGCCTTGTCGCAACATG
>JBILBJ010000255.1:0-2527 GCA_044353705.1 Sphingorhabdus sp.
TATTCCGATGAATTGAACCACGCATCGATGATTGCGGGTATTCGCAACGCCGGCTGTGAAAAGCGCGTTTGGCGGCATAATGATCTGGCGCATTTGGAAGAGCTGCTCGCGGCCGATGATCCAGAGGCACCTAAGCTGATCGCCTTTGAAAGCGTGTACTCGATGGATGGCGACGTTGCGCCAATTGCGGCCGTTTGCGATTTGGCCGATAAATATAACGCGCTCACTTATTGCGATGAAGTGCACGCAGTTGGCATGTACGGCGCGCGTGGCGGCGGCATTAGCGAACGTGATGAAGTCGCGGATCGCGTGACGATTATTGAAGGCACGCTGGGCAAGGCATTTGGCGTGATGGGCGGATATATTGCCGCTGACCAAAAGATCATTGACGTCATTCGGTCCTACGCACCCGGATTTATCTTCACGACATCGCTCTCGCCTGTGCTGGTGGCGGGCGTATTGGCATCGGTCCGTCACCTGAAGGTATCGAGCGAAGAGCGCACCGCGCAGCACGCCAATGCCGCAATGTTGAAAACGTTATTTGCGGACGCAGGATTGCCCGTCATGGTCAGCAATACGCATATCGTGCCATTGATGGTCGGTGATCCGGTGAAGGCCAAGAAAATCAGCGACATATTGCTCGCGGAATATGGCGTATATGTTCAACCGATCAACTACCCCACCGTGCCCCGCGGTACGGAGCGGTTGCGCTTTACGCCGGGTCCTCAACATACCGAGGCGATGATGCGCGATTTAACGAGCGCGTTGATTGAAATTTGGGGCCGGGTGGAAATCCGCGCTGCTCAGGCTGCTTGAGCCAAAAGCTGCACAAAGGTTTCCCGGTCTACATTCCCGCCCGATAACGTAACCGCGGTTACCGGCTTTAACTCTATCTTTCCGGCAAGAACGGCCGCGAGCGCAACTGCGCCGCCCGGTTCAACCACGAGGTGGAGCTTCTCAAACACCAACCGCATCGCTGCCGCCACTTCTGCGGTGGTGACCGACACGCCCTGTGATACGCGGTTGCTTAGGACGTCGAAGTTTATAGGGTAGGTCTGCGGTGTCTGTAAGGCATCGCAATAGGTTGGGTGCAAAAGGTCTTTAACGGGCAAAATCTCGCCTGCTTCAAGCGAACGGATGATATCATCCCAGCCTTCGGGCTCAACGATTGCGATTTCCGCGTCGGGGCAGGCGAGCGCAAGGCCCGAGGCAAGACCGCCGCCACCGCAGCATGAAACAATCAAATCTGGCCCTGATATGCCAAGGCTTTGTAGCTGTTCGGCGATCTCAATGCCGGCAGTGCCCTGCCCTTCGATAACCCACGGATCGCCAAAGGCATGCACAAGGGTCGCGTTGCTTTGTGCAATCAACGCGGCGGCCACTGCCTCACGCGATTCCGTTGCGCGGTCATATAACACCACTTGGGCGCCGAGCGCCTTCGTCGCCTCAAGCTTCATACGCGGGGCATTGGAAGGCATGACGATGGTCGCATGTATGCCAAGTTTCTTCGCGGCCCAGGCAACGCCCTGCGCATGGTTACCGCTCGATACACCGACGACGCCGCGCGCGCGCTCTTCTGCGTTCAAATCGGAGAGCCGATGCCATGCGCCGCGAATCTTGAACGCGCCAATAGGCTGAAGCATTTCCGCCTTGCACCAAATCGTTACGCCATCGACCTCAAGCGGCAGCAAGGGCGTTTTTGGCAGAATAGCAGCTATCTTGGCCATCGCCCGCTGTACGCCTTCGTGCGTTGGCGTTGTGATGGCTACAGCCAATTCTTGTTCTGTCATAAAAGGCCCCTATATGCGTGCGCTGAACGAATCTCTGATAAGAGGAAATGGGATATGAGCAAGGTATTGGTAATTGGCGCTGGTGGCGTTGGATCGGTTGCGGTCCACAAAATGGCCATGAATCAGGACATCTTCAGCCATATCAGCCTTGCAAGCCGGACAAAGTCGAAGTGCGATGCGATTGCCGCTTCGGTAAAGGAACGCACGGGCGTCGTGATCGACACTTATGGCCTTGATGCCGATGATGTTGCTGCGACAACCGCTTTGCTGAACCAGATTAAGCCAAGCCTCGTCGTCAACCTCGCGCTGCCTTACCAAGACCTCAACATCATGGACGCGTGCCTTGCTGCGGGCGTGCATTATATGGACACAGCGAACTATGAACCGCTGGATGTCGCCAAGTTCGAATATCATTGGCAGTGGGCATATCAGGATCGTTTCAAAGATGCGGGCCTCGCCGCTTTGTTGGGTTCAGGCTTTGACCCCGGTGTGACATCGGTGTTCACGACCTATTTGAAAAAGCATCATTTCGACCGCATCGACACGCTCGATATTCTCGATTGCAATGGCGGCGACCATGGTCAGGCCTTTGCCACCAACTTCAATCCGGAAATCAACATCCGTGAAGTCACCGCCGTCGCACGCCATTGGGAAAACGGTGCTTGGGTCGAAACCCCTGCAATGTCGGTGAAGCAGAGCTTTGACTTTGAAGCGGTTGGTCCAAAGAACATGTATCT
>JBILBJ010000068.1:0-8725 GCA_044353705.1 Sphingorhabdus sp.
ACGAACGATCTGAACCTTAACGGTGTCACCAATGTTGATGATTTCGCTTGGGTGGTTGATGCGCTTGTAGCTGATGTCGGTGACGTGCAGCAGGCCATCGATGCCGCCCAAGTCAACGAACGCACCATAATCGGTGATGTTCTTAACAACGCCGTCGATGATCTGACCTTCAGCGAGGTTCTGGATAAGGCCAGTGCGCTGTTCTGCGCGTGTCTCTTCCAAAATGGCGCGACGCGAAACAACGATGTTGCCACGCTTGCGGTCCATTTTCAGGATGACGAATGGCTGCGCGATGTCCATCAATGGAGCTACGTCGCGCACAGGGCGAACGTCGACTTGGCTGCCGGGCAAGAATGCCACTGCGCCGCCGAGGTCAACGGTGAAACCACCCTTTACGCGGCCGAAGATAACGCCATCGACGCGGTTGCCCGCTTCGAATTCGCCTTCAAGAACGTCCCACGCAGCTTCGCGGCGGGCACGGTCACGGCTGAGCATGGCTTCGCCGTTCATATTTTCTACGCGGTCAACGAAGACTTCGACTTCGTCGCCAACCTTCAGGTCGGCTTTCTGGCCGGGCATAGCGAATTCACGCAGCGCCACACGGCCTTCGGATTTCAGACCTACATCGATGACAGCATGGTCATTATCGATTGCGGTTACGGTGCCCTTTACGACGCGGCCTTCAAAGCCACCGTCTGCGCCACCAAGTGATTCGTCGAGAAGTGCCGCGAAATCGTCGCGGGTCGGGTTTGGCGAAGTTGCCATAGGTTAGAGTTTCCTTACGTACTTTTTGTCCGGCCAGCCGGTTGGTTCCGACGGTCTTTGACCAGAGATGCCCTATTGCCCGAATAGCAATAAAGCGTTCGTTTTAAGCGCGTTACAAAAGCATTTATCCGTCATGCTGAATTTAGTTCAGCATCCATCGTGCCACACAGACCATAAGGTGTAGAGGCGAAATAGACCCTGAAACAAGTTCAGGGTGACGGCGTTCTTCATTTGAAACGCCCCGCCACTCAACTCTGCCGGAGTTTACCCTCCACCAGCGCAATCGCAGCTTGAACGGCGCCGCCTATAGTCAAATCGCCGGTATCAAGCAATAGCGCGTCTTGCGCGGGTTTTAACGGGGCATCGGCCCGCCCCATGTCGCGTGCGTCGCGGGCATGAATATCGGCAAGAATATCGGCAAAGCGCACGTCGATTCCGTGCCGCTGCATTTCATCATACCGCCGCTGCGCCCGCACTTCGGCAGGCGCGGTTACAAACAGCTTCACATCGGCGTGCGGTGCGATCACCGTGCCGATGTCCCGCCCGTCCAACAACGCACCGCCGGGTTGGTTGGCGAAATCCACCTGACGCTTGTTCAATGCAGCGCGCACCTGCGGATGGAGCGAAACGCGGCTGGCCAAACCGCCGACCGCTTCGGTCCGCAAAGCGGCGTCACCCAGAATGCTGTCGGGAAAATCACATCCAGCCAAGGCGTCCGCCGGATCGTCGGGGTTGCCATTGTGTAATTGCACCTGCCGACCGACGGCGCGGTACAGCAGGCCGGTGTCCAGAAACGGCAGTCCGAAATGCGCGGCCAATGCCTTTGCCAACGTGCCCTTGCCTGAGGCAGTTGGCCCGTCGACGGCGATAATCATTGCGCAACCTGAAGATTTTGCATCATCGCCTCGAACGTTGGAAAGCTCGTCGCGATGGGGGATACATCATCAACCGTTACGGGATGGTAGCAATGCTGCCCCGCCACGGCGAAGCTCATGGCGATGCGGTGGTCGAGCGCGCTGTTGATCGTTGCCCCGCCTTCAAGCGGTTCGCCGCCTGTGCCTTGAATGACAAGGCCGTCTTCGCGTTCCTCGACCTGCGCGCCAATGGCTTTCAGGCCCGTCGCCATTAATGCCAGCCGGTCGGACTCTTTTACGCGCAATTCGTCAAGGCCGCTGGTGATCGTCTGTCCTTGCGCCATGCAGGCGGCGACGAAGAATACCGGAAATTCGTCGATCATGCTCGGTGCGACTTCGGGTGGAACTTCGATGCCGCGCAAAACCGAATGGCGCGCGGTAATATCCGCCACAGGTTCGCCGCCGACTTCGCGTTCGTTGGCGTAAGTCAGGTCAGCGCCCATCGCTTCTAACATCTTGAAAATGCCGGTGCGGGTCGGGTTCATGCCGACATGGGTCACGGTCACTTCGCTGCCGGGGGTAATGAGCGCCGCGACAATAGGGAAGGCCGCCGATGAAGGGTCGCCGGGCACGTCGATCGTCTGCGGCTTCAGTTCTGCTTCGCCGCGTAGCCGGATATGGCGCACGCCATCGGCATCGACTTCAACCGTCAAATCCGCGCCAAAGCCGCGCAGCATCCGTTCGCTGTGGTCACGCGTGGGGACGGGTTCAATCACTTCGGTAATGCCGGGTGTATTCAGGCCAGCCAGCAACACGGCGCTTTTTACTTGGGCGGAGGCGACCGGCAGACGATAGCGGATCGACACCGCAGGAACCAAGCCGCGCACCATCAGTGGTAACGTGCCGCCGGGACTTGCGGTGAATTCGGCGCCCATTTGGCTGAGCGGATCGATAACGCGGCCCATCGGGCGTTTCGATAATGACGCATCGCCAATGAATGTTGCGGTGAGCCGGTGGCTCGCAACCAGACCCATCAACAATCGTGTCGACGTTCCGCTATTGCCCATATCGAGCGCGCTTGCGGGCTGCATGAGGCCGCCAACGCCAACGCCGTGGACGGTCCAGCACCCTTCACCCGTGCGTTCGATATGTGCGCCCATGGCGCGCATCGCGGCGGCGGTCGACAGCACGTCTTCGCCCTCGAGCAGACCGGAAATCCGGCTTTCGCCAACGGCCAATGCGCTGAGCATCAGCGACCGGTGCGAGATGGATTTGTCTCCGGGTACCTTCACTGTGCCGCGAAGCGGCCCTTGCGAACGGAAACTGGCGGGGCGGGGTTGAACGCTGTGCATGACGTTTTGCGCTTTGCGGATGATGCGTGGCCAAGTCAACGACCACAGTAATTTTTGACAGCGGCGCGTCGCTGTGGCAAAGGCCGCGCCAATTGACGGTGATTCACAGATGTGCATCGCCCTTCCAAGCCAGTTTAAAAAGGATTTGAGCCCGCCATGATCAAGGCTGAATGGGGAACCAAGCGCACTTGCCCGAAATGTGGTGTTCGTTTTTACGATCTGACCAAGGACGAGCCGGTTGAATGCATTGAATGCGGCAACCAGTGGACACCTGAGCCAGTTTTGAAGTCGAAGCAGCCATTGCCGTTTGAAGAAGCCGAAAAGAAGAAAGACGATTCGGATCTGGCCGATGACGATCTCGACATTGACGTCGATGCCGTTGACGGTGACGTATCGCCCGACAATGATGTCGATCTTGGCGGTGACGAAGATCTCGGCGTTGCTGGCACCGAAGACGAGCCAGACGACATCTAATCTTCGGACTTGAAATATATAGGAGCGCCCGCTAGTGGCGCTCCTCACCAAGGCTGCCCAACGGGCGGCCAGATGGGGCCTTAGCTCAGCTGGTAGAGCGCTACACTGGCAGTGTAGAGGTCAGGGGTTCGACTCCCCTAGGCTCCACCAACCTTCGCTAAAGCTTCGGCTGGCAGGCCAGTCGGAGTTTTAGCGAGGGTTGTCCGCCGAAGCCGCAGGCGTAGGAGGACTGTTACAGATGCCGCATCACGTTTACATCATTCAAAGCGAAACGCATCCGAGCGAGTTTTATACCGGGATGTGCTCAGACGTTGCGAGCCGCCTTGGCGATCACAATTCCGGAAAGTCAAACCACACCTCGAAGTTTAGACCATGGAAGCTTGTTTTCCACTGTTGGTTCGATGACCCTCAAAAAGCCGTGGCATTCGAAAAATATCTCAAGTCAGGTTCGGGTCGTGCTTTTGCATCGAAGCGACTGCGCTAGTAAAAACCGCCATACTCCCCTAAAGGCCAACACATGCATTTTCTCGACCAAGCAAAAATCTTTATCCGTTCCGGCGCCGGTGGCCCGGGAGCGGTCAGCTTTCGTCGTGAAAAATATGTGCAATATGGCGGCCCGGATGGCGGCAATGGCGGCAAGGGTGGCGATGTCATCTTTGAAGCGGTCGCTGGACTGAACACGCTTATCGACTTTCGTTACGCGCAGCATTTCAAAGCCATGCGCGGTATTCAGGGCATGGGCCGTGATCGCCACGGTGCCTATGGCGATGACTTGGTCATTCAGGTGCCTGTGGGCACACAGGTGCTGGCTGATGATGAAGAACGTTCGCTTTTGCTCGATCTGACCGAGGTGGGCCAACGCGTTGTGTTCCTGCGCGGCGGCGATGGCGGTCGCGGTAACGCATCGTATAAAAGCTCAACCAACCGCGCGCCGCGTCAGCATGGCCCCGGTTGGCCCGGCGAAGAAATGTATGTCTGGCTGCGCTTGAAATTGCTGGCCGACGCCGGACTTGTCGGCATGCCCAATGCGGGCAAATCGACCTTCATCAATCAGGTGTCGAATACCAAGGCAAAGGTTGGCGATTATCCGTTCACAACGACACGCCCGCAATTGGGTGTGGTCGACCATAAATCGCGCGAATTTGTTCTGGCGGATATTCCAGGGCTTATCGCTGGTGCAGCCGAAGGCGTGGGCATTGGCGACCGCTTTTTGGGCCACATCGAACGTTGCCGCATCCTCATTCATTTGATCGATGCGACGCAGGATGATCCCATCGCCGCGTGGCATATCGTGTGTGACGAACTGAGCGAATATGGCGCAGCATTGGATGAAAAGCCGCAGATTGTGGCGCTCAACAAGGGCGATTTGCTTGATCCCGAATTGATGGCCGACATTGCCGAGCAATTGCAGGCCGCCGGCGCATTGGACGTGATATCCATTTCCGGCGCAACGGGGCAGGGCGTTGATCTTGTGCTCGACCGGATATTGGAAGCGCTGCCCGCCAAAAGCGGCATTGAAGGCGCAAAAGCCGATGGCATAACTGAGGACGGGACATGGTCGCCGATCTGAACGCAGCATTCCTGCCGACATCTTGCCCCTTATTGGTGGTCAAGGTCGGATCGTCGCTGCTGGTGCAGCCCGACGGGAGTGTGCGGCGGCAATGGCTGGAAACGCTCGTTGCGGATATCAGCGCGCGGCATAAGGCCGGGCAGCGGATCGTTATCGTCACCTCAGGCGCGATTGCATTGGGTGCGCGCCGTTTGGGCTTTGAAAAAGGCGGCCGCAGCAGCCTCGCCGATGCGCAGGCCGCGGCATCCGTTGGGCAAATCGTGTTGTCGGGCATCTGGGCAGAGCTGCTCGACGCGCAGTCGCTTGCTGCGGCGCAAATGCTCGTGACGCTGGATGATCTGGAGGATCGCCGCCGCTATTTGAACATTGCCGCCACGCTCGATCGTCTGTTGGGTGCAGGGGCCGTTCCCGTCATCAATGAAAATGACAGCGTCGCCACCGAAGAAATCCGCTTTGGCGACAATGACCGGTTGGCCGCACGCGTGGCGCAGGCGGCTGGCGCCAGCGGGGTGATTTTGCTGTCGGATGTCGATGGCCTTTTCGACCGCGCGCCACATTTGCCGGGTGCGACATTGTTGCCGAGTATCGAAAAAATTGACGGCCGCGTCCGCGTCATGGTGGCGGAGGGTTCCTCCTCTGGCATGGGGTCCGGCGGTATGGCGTCCAAGCTGGATGCCGCCGATATTGCGACACGGGCTGGCATCGGTTTGGTCATCGCGTCCGGCCTTCGCGACCACCCGCTTGGCGCGCTTGAAACAGGCGGGCCTTCGACCTTTTTTGCGCCGCGCGACGGGGAATCAGCGCGCAAGAGCTGGTTGGGCGGTCGGCTGACCGTCAAGGGCCGCATCCGCGTCGATGCTGGCGCAATTCAGGCGCTCATGTCGGGCAGCAGCTTGTTGCCCGCAGGCGCCTTGTCGGTGGAGGGTGAGTTTAAACGTGGCGACGTCATCGACATCAGTGATGATGACGGCGTTGCGGTCGCGCGCGGCCTTTCCGAATATGATGCCGTCGATGCCGCCCGCATTTGCGGCCATCGCTCAAGCGAATTGGCGGATATCTTGGGCACCGTGCCCCGCTCGGTCCTTGTACACCGCGACCAGTTGGTCCTTTTGTGAAAACAGTCGCGCTAACCGGAGCGACGGGTTTTGTCGGACGGATCACGCTCGATCGGTTGATTGCCGCTGGATGGCATGTCCGCGCGCTTACGCGGCGGGACCAGCACAAAAAAGCGGGCGTTACTTGGGTTCATGGCAGCCTAAATGATACGGCAAGCCTCACCGAATTGTGCGAAGGTGCCGATGCCGTTTTGCATGTCGCAGGCGTCGTCAACCCGCCCGATGCGGCTGGTTTTGAAAGCGGGAATGTTACCGGCACAGCGCATATCCTTGCCGCCGCCCAAACAGCTGGCATCAGCCGTTTTGTCTGCGTCTCCTCGCTTGCTGCGCGCCATCCGGAGCTTTCGTTGTACGGGGCGAGCAAGGCCACCGCAGAAGCGCTTGTGCGCACATCATCGCTCGACTGGACCGTCATTCGTCCGCCCGGAGTGTACGGCCCCGGCGACACCGAAATGTTCGATATGTTCCGCATCGCCGCCAAGGGATGGGCATTGCTGCCGCCGCGGGGCAGGGTGTCCGTCATTCATGTCGATGATCTCGCCCGCTTGCTGGTGACTTTGCTGTCGGCGGATAATGTGTCGAAATGCGTGTTTGAGGCAGATGACGGAACGGCAGGCGGGTGGAGCCACGCCGGTTTTGCCAAGGCCATTGGCGCTGCGGTCGGGCGCGATATCACGACGGTGCACGCGCCTGCGTTTCTGTTGAAATTTGCCGGATGGGCCGACCGTGCCATACGCGGTGCAAAGGCGAAGCTGACGCCCGACCGCGCAAATTATCTGACGCACCCCGACTGGACCATCAATCGCGATGCTGCGCCAGGGCCCCAGCTTTGGACGCCAGAAATAGCAACGCCCAAGGGGTTGAAAGACACCGCAAGCTGGTATCGTGCGCAGGGGTGGATGTAGGCGTATGGCTTTGCCCTCATACTGCCTTATTCGCTTGCCATAGCGCGCCCACATGGCGCATTGCCCGTCACATAATTTGAGGATGTACATATGACCGACCGCAGCGAAATGTTTGATCGCCTAAAGGGCCTGATTGAGCCATTTAACAAAAAAGGTGTCGAGGTTGGCGAGACCACGACTTTTGCTGGTGATTTGGAATGGGACAGCCTGACCGTCATGGATTTTGTCGCTGAAGTCGAAGACAGCTTTGACATCATCATCAGCATGAATTTACAGGCGGAAATCGAAAATGTCGGCCAATTGGTCGACGCTGTGACCAAGCTGACCGCAGCCTGATCCAAACGGACGCCTGATTTTAACGGAAGACGTGCATGACTGACTTATTCTCCAAATTTGATGACCTGATTGCGCAACGTGAAGGCTTGCTGGCCACGGGCGTAAAAGACCCGTTCAGCCTTGTGATGGAAGAGGTGAAATCGCCGACCGTTGCCGTCGTGAATGGCAAGGAAACCATCTTGCTTGGCACCTATAATTATATGGGCATGACCTTTGACGATGACGTCATCGCCGCGGGCAAGCAGGCTTTGGACGAATTTGGCGCTGGCACGACCGGCAGCCGCGTTCTGAACGGCACATTTCAGGGCCATAAGGAATGCGAAGACGCGTTGAAGGAATTTTATGGAATGGACCATGCGATGGTCTTTTCCACGGGCTATCAGGCGAACCTTGGCATCATCAGCACGATTGCGGGCAAGGGCGATTATATCATTCTCGATATCGACAGCCATGCGTCAATCTATGATGGCTGCAAAATGGGCGACGCCGAAATCGTGGCCTTCCGCCATAATGACGTCGAAGCGCTGGAAAAGCGGCTAAAGCGCCTGCCCGCCGATGCGGGCAAGCTTGTCGTGCTTGAAGGTGTCTATTCGATGCTGGGCGATGTTGCGCCGCTCAAGGAAATGATCCGCGTTTCGAAAGAAGCCGGCGCGATGATCCTTGTCGACGAAGCGCATTCGATGGGCTTTATCGGCAAAAATGGCCGCGGCGTGGCCGAAGAGCAGGGCGTGTTGGACGATGTTGACTTCGTCATCGGCACTTTCTCCAAATCGGTCGGAACCGTCGGTGGCTTCTGCGTTTCGAACCATCCGAAATTTGAAATCATGCGGCTTGTCTGCCGCCCTTATGTGTTCACGGCGTCATTGCCACCAGCGGTCGTCGCATGTTCGGCCGCGAGCATTCGCAAGTTGATGCACAATGGCAACAAGCGTGCGCATTTGTGGGAAAACTCCAGAAATCTGCATCAGGGCCTGCGCGATCTTGGTTTCAAACTCGGCACGCCCGATGCGCAAAGCGCGATCATCGCGGTGATCATGCCCGATTTGGAAAAGGGCGCGATGATGTGGGCTGCGCTTCTTGAAAACGGCCTATATGTCAACCTCGCCCGTCCGCCCGCGACGCCCGCTGGCATGACATTGCTGCGCTGTTCTTTATGTGCCGAACATAGCAGCGAACAGGTTGCCGATATCCTCAGCCGGTTCGAACGCGCGGGCAAGGCCGTCGGGATCATTTGACCGCGACGTGCGCTTTTCGTTCCGCGTAAGAATGCGCTTTAACGCACGGAGCCCTTTGCCAAAAGCTTGGGCACCAGAAACAACGCCGCGATCAGGGGCCATTTGCGCTGCCACGGGCG
>JBILBJ010000256.1:0-2519 GCA_044353705.1 Sphingorhabdus sp.
CGACGACGCCGTCCTTGCTTTGCGTGACCCAACGGCCCGTAATGGGCGAAGCGGCCTGCGCCGATAAGGGCAGCATCAATAATCCAGCGGCGGTTATCCATTTTTTCACGTCGGTCATCCTCAGTCTTTTTTATCTGCGCCAGACATATGCAAGGGCGGGCCGTTCTGCAATGCTTTTGCCTTTTACGGGCGCCATGCTAATTGTGACGTCATGAATGCGATCACCCTGTTCGACTATTGGCGTTCCTCGGCAAGTTACCGGGTGCGCATCGTCCTCAATCTGAAAAATGTGCCGTACACACGCGTGCCGACGAGCCTTTTGGAAAATGAACAAAAGGCACCGGCCTATGTCGCGCGCAATCCGCAAGGTTTTGTCCCCATGCTGTCGATCGACGGCCATGATTTGACGCAAAGCCTTGCGATAATCGATTATCTCGACGCCAAATATCCCGAACCGGCGATGCTGTCGTCCAACGCAGCGGATCGGGCCAAAACATTGGCGCAGGCATTGATTATCGCGGCCGATATTCATCCAATCGATAATCTGCGCGTGCTGCGTTATTTGAAGGATGAAATGGGGCAATCGCAGGAAGCGGTGGATGCATGGTACAGGCATTGGATTATCGAAGGGTTCACGGCGCTTGAGAATATGGCGCCCGATGATGGATTATTTGGCGGCGATGTGCCGAACCTTGCCGATGTCTGCCTTGTCCCGCAAATGGCCAACGCGCGGCGGGTGGATACGCCATTGGACCAGTTTCCCAAATTATCGCGAATTGATGCGGCGCTGACGGCGTTGCCTGCGTTCATTGCCGCCCATCCGGATCAGGTGAAACCCGACTGACGCATACGCGGTCCACGCCATAACAGAGTGAATTTCATGCCACAAAAGACCCTGAAGCTTAGCGCTTTCCTTCCCTATCAATTGTCGATTACCTCAAACGCCGTCAGCGACCTGATCGCGCTCGCCTATCGCGGCAAATTTGCGCTTAAAGTGCCCGAATGGCGGGTGATGGCGCTTTTGGGGGAGGCGGAGGTCGCAACGCAGCGCGAATTGGTGGCGGCAACGGCAATGGACAAGGTGACGGTCAACCGTGCGTGCAAGGCGCTGGAGGAACGCGCGCTCGTGAGCCGCGTGCCGAACAGCAGCGACGGGCGCTCGCACCATTTGGCCCTGACGGCCGCGGGCCGCAGCCTCTATGACCAAATCGTGCCTGAGGCCCTGCAGTTGGAGGCGGAGCTGGAGAAGATATTGGGCAGCGGTGAGGCGAAGCAGTTGGAGAGCATGCTGGCGCAGTTGCGCGCGCGGATCATCGAGCTGGGTTAGCTTCGCTAGGGCGCTCGTAATCGGTGGCGATTGCGGGCCGGCCCATTTTCGGGGTTTCGGTCTTGGGCATTTTGGTTTCAAGCGCATCAAGCCAGACATGCGCATTCTCGCCGACAAAGACCTGTGGCCGTGACGGCACAAGCTCCAACATATTTTCCCACCGGGAAATCAGCTGAACCGCCTCTGCAACGGCATCATCAAATTTCTGCGGCTTGCGTAAGCCATTGTTCACCAACGCGTCGCCGAAAAAGGTCCAGTCATTGCCCGGTGCACAGCCGAACGATGTGCGTTGCGACGATGCCGCGGTCACAATGACGGTCTGGTCATTGGTCAGCAACGGAATGAATATCCCGGAATAGCAAGCGGAGATCAGCACCATGCGGCGCTTTATGCCCACGTCATCGAGCAGTGCGGACAATCGCTGCGGTGCAATCATGCCGACACCGTCATTCCCGTCACGATAGGCCAGCCCCGAAACCGGGTCGCCATGGCTGGTGGTGAATAAAATCAGCACGTCTTCTTTCAGATCCATTTTGCCGGCAACCGCGGCCAGGGCGACGGCAAGATTGGACGGCGAACCCTGCGGCGCGCCCGATGGCGCATCGTCGGCCCCAGCGGTAAGGAAAAGCGTTTTGCCCGTTGCGCCATAGCGGCGCGCGAGAACCTTTGCCGCTTCAGCCGATTCCCGTCCGAACACGGCGTCGGAGTCGAGCCCAATCGAAATGACATAGGCATCCACGACACCGGGCTTTTGCGGCTGAAGCGCAGCTATCGCGGTGGCGAGGCGCTTGTGCTGCGCAAGATACCAGCTGGCAGAACGGTTTTGCTCCATCGCCCAGCCATTTTTCCCGGCCTCTGCGGTGCTAAAGCTCTGCTGCTGGCTAAACGCCGATCCGGAGACGAACAAGGAAAGTGCCAAAGCACTTGCTTGAAACATTCGCATTTTGGCGAGCCCCAACCCCATGTGCATATGTCTAAACGCACAGGCGCGGTTGCCGCAACAGCAATATCGTTGCATGATGATGAAAAGCAGGAGAAAGACTATGAAACTTGCATCATTAAAGTCTGGGCGTGACGGTCATCTGGTTGTCGTTTCCAATGATCTCGCTTGGTATGCCGACGCCGCGCATATCGCGCCGACCTTGCAGTCCGCGCTGGATGACTGGGACAATATTGCGCCGCGGCTTGAGGC
>JBILBJ010000257.1:0-2514 GCA_044353705.1 Sphingorhabdus sp.
GGGTGCGCGTTCGGGGACGCTGTTCTTGATCTCGTTATTTATGCTGGTCTGAATGGCCGCGAGTGTGACGAATAAGGTCAAGCCAAGGCCCAAGGCGACGACGAGCGCCTGCGTCTGCGCGCCTGGCCGATGCAAGTTGGCGAGTGCCAACCGGGGCAGTGGGGCCTTTGGACGGGGCAGGCGAATAGCAATGAAGCGCAGCAGGAATGCGATGCCGGTGAGCAAAAGCAACAGGCCGAACGCCGCGCCAATGAATGCAAGCGAGAATATTGGCTCGCGTGCTGTGACAACAGCCAGCGCTACAATCGCGGAAATCGCGCCAACGACCCAGATGGTGCTTTTGCGGTCGATACGGCTGTTGCCTTCGACGATCGCGCGGAACAGACCTGCGGCGGGCACCGTGCGGGCACGCGCAAGTGGGGGCAGGGCAAAGGCCAAGGCGATCAGCAAGCCATAGATAGCGCTGACGGCCAAGGGCAGCGGATGCACGTTGAAACCCGGCGCAACGGGCAGGATGTCGCCTGCGACCCAACCAATCGCCGTCGGCATGACGCTGCCGACGCCGAGGCCAACCAATATCGCGACGGACGCGACCGCAAGGATTTGCAGCATGTAGATGCGGAAAATCGTTTGGCTGTCCGCGCCAGTGACCTTCAATGTCGCGATGCTTGCGCGTTTGCTGGCAAGATAGCTGCCCACGCCATTGCCGACGCCAATACCGGCGATGACCAGTGCGGCGAGGCCGACAAGCGTTAGAAATTGCCCCATGCGTTCGATGAACCGCCGCGTTCCCGGCGCGCCGTTTGAGCGGTCGGTAATATCCCAGCCTGCGGAGGGGAATTGTGCCTCAAGCGCTTTGGCGACGGCTGCGGCATCCTCCTGCGGGCCAAGCTTGATGCGGTATTTGCTTTCATACATGCTGCCCGGCTGGATGAGGCCCGTGTCTGGCAGCGACGCCATGTTGATGATGGCGACTGGCCCAAGCGTGAAGCCTTCGCCCAAGCGGTCGGGCTCGTCCGCGATGATGC
Source organism: Sphingorhabdus sp. (assembly GCA_044353705.1). Taxonomy (GTDB): domain Bacteria; phylum Pseudomonadota; class Alphaproteobacteria; order Sphingomonadales; family Sphingomonadaceae; genus Sphingorhabdus_B. The sequence continues at coordinate 1,029 of JBILBJ010000257.1, forward strand.
CTGCCACCTTGAATGTCGCTTCGCCAAACCGGACGGTGCCGCCGGTTGCGATATCAAGCCGTTCGGACAAGGTTGGCCCGATGTAAATCTCACCTTTTGCCGGCGCTTTGGCCGAGCCACCTTCGCGCAATGTGAGCGCGCCATAATGCGGATAGACATTGTCGATGGCCTTGAGCTCCGCAAGCAGGCTGTCATTGCCAATCGCCATTGCGCGCAAGCGGATGGTTTCGGATACGGCACCCGCCTTGCACATCGCCGCCATTTCCGCTGCGTTCGCCTCGCGCTGTGCAATGCCAATTTCGATATCCCCGCCCAAAATCGTCTGACCGCGCCGTGAAAGCTCGTCCGAAATCCCTGCAGTCAGGCTGCCAATCGCGGCCAATGTTGCGACGCCCAGAAACAGGCAAATTGCGAGCAGCCGAAGCCCGCGAATGCGTGCGGACAGATCACGGCGCGAAATGCGCCAAATGGCGGCGAGGGGTAGGGTCATAAAAGTGCAGCTTTCAACAAACACCGTAGCCCTGAGCAGCAGCCGGATCCGGCTGCGTCCGTCGAAGGGCGTCCAGAACTTTGCTCCAAGGCCGAAGGGCGTCCTTCGACAGACGCGGCTGCTTTGCACCCGCTGCTCAGGACTACGGTTACTTTTGAAATTGAAGCGCGCATCACGTGGTCGCACGCTCCACTACATGGCCATCTTGCATCACAATGACGCGGTCGCATTTACGCGCGAGTTCGGGGTCATGCGTGATAATCAGCAGTGTCGCGCCCAATGCCGCGCGGCGGGCGAATAACAGGTCGACAATGGAGGTCCCGGTCGATCCGTCGAGATTGCCTGTTGGCTCGTCCGCAAATATGATTTTCGGTCCAGCCGCCATGGCGCGGGCGATGGCAACGCGTTGCTGCTCGCCGCCAGACAGTTGCGATGGATAATGCGTCAACCGATGCCCAAGGCCTACGGCTTCCAACTCTGCCTTTGCGCGGCCGAATGGATCATCCATCCCCGCCAGTTCCATCGGGATTGCGACATTTTCGAGCGCGGTCATCGTTGGCAACAAATGAAACGCCTGCAGCACAATGCCGATACGCCCGCGCCGTGCGCGTGCCAGCGCGTCTTCATCCAGTTTCGTAAAGTCGAGGCCGTCGACCAGAACCGTGCCGCCAGTCGCTTGCTCAAGCCCCGCCAAAACCGCCATCAGTGAGGACTTGCCCGACCCCGATGGGCCAAGCAATGCAACGCTGCTGTCGTACGGCACCTCAAGGTCGACGCCGCGTAAAATCGACACCGTGGCATCGTTGGAACCAAGGCTTAGGGTGACATTTGCCGCACGGATTGCCATATCCGTTTTCATGTTAACCGGAGCGTGCAAGGAAGCATCCTTATGAATAGAGGTTTTTGGCTATATGGTGCGCTTATTGTCGCAATCCAAGGGCTGGTTGCATGCGGGTCTAACCCTGTAGCGGAAAATAAGGCGCAAGCGCAGGAAAC
>JBILBJ010000069.1:0-8679 GCA_044353705.1 Sphingorhabdus sp.
GACTGCGACGAAGAAGATCAAGAAGACCCCAAGGCCGAAGCCGTCTTTTGCAGTGTAATATGGGTGGAATGGAACCGTGTCTTGCTCACTCTTTACGCTTACGCCCGTCGGGTTTGACGACCCTGGAATGTGCAATGCCCAGATGTGCAAGATGATGACACCAGCAATGACGAACGGCAGCAAATAATGCAGCGAGAAGAAGCGGTTCAGCGCAGCTTGATCTGGCGAAAAACCGCCCAAGAGCAGCTGGCGCAGCGGTTCACCAACCAATGGAATGGCGGAGAAGAAGCCCGTGATAACCTGCGCACCCCAGAAGCTCATTTGGCCCCATGGAAGCACATAGCCCATGAACGCGGTCGCCATCATCAACAAGAAGATGGTGACGCCCAGCAACCAGATCATTTCGCGCGGCGCTTTATACGAACCGTAGAAAAGACCGCGGAAGATATGGATGTAGACCACGATGAAGAAGAAGCTTGCGCCGTTCATGTGCGCATAGCGAATAAACCAGCCGGAGTTCACATCGCGCATGATATGTTCAACGCTGTTGAACGCGCCGTCGACACTTGCATAATAATGCATGGCCAACACGATGCCGGTCACAATCTGGATAACCAAAGCGACGCCCGCAAGGACGCCGAAGTTCCAGAAGTAATTGAGGTTGCGGGGTACCGGATATCCGGCGCCGACCGCGTTATATACAAGGCGTGGCAAGGGAAGACGTTCGTCGACCCATTTGCTCACCGTACCCTGCGGTTTATATTCTTGTGCCCAAGGGAAGCTCATCGCGTTTTAGCTCCTCAACCGATTTTGACGACTGTGTCAGAAATGAATGCGAATTCCGGAACGACGAGATTTGTCGGGGCTGGGCCCTTCCGGATACGTGCGGCGGTATCATAATGTGAACCATGGCATGGGCAGAAATAGCCGCCATATTCACCCTTAACTTCACCGGCGGCTGCACCAAGTGGCACGCAACCCAAATGGGTGCAAACGCCAAGGGTAATCAGCCAATTTTCTTTGCCTGGCTTGGTACGATCCGCAAGGGTTTGTGGATCGCGCAGCGAACCAACATCAACCTTATTTGCTTCTTCGACTTCAGCAGGCGTCAGATTGCGGATGAACACCGGCTGTTTGCGCCAGCTGGTCTTAATGGACTGGCCTGGCTGAATAGCGGCAACGTCCACCTCGATGGAGGCGAGTGCCAGCACGTCGGCGCTTGCGTTCATCTGCGATACCAATGGCATCGCGACCGCTGCTGCACCTACGCCAGCAAAGCTGACCGCAGCGACGTGAATGAAGTCACGGCGACGAACACCCGAACCTTCTGCGCCATCATGGCCACTGTCACCAGCCGCAGCGTGAGCCGCTACTGGAGCGGCCGCCGCAGCCACCTTCTTTTTTACTGCCGGCTTTTTCGCCGTGCTTTTTGTCTTTTTGACTGTCGACATAATCTGCCCTTTTTGCGTTGCGGCGGTTAGTCCGCAATAGCGTCGAAATCCCGTCTCTTCCCGAACTTGAAAGCCATTCGCCTTACAATTGGGTCGATTCAGCGGGCCTGATAGACGCCTTTAGGGCTTTTTGCCAACAGGGAATTTGGCAGTGCGTGTACCAAAGCGCGCCATGCCGATTGCATTTTGCGAAACCGGCGTAAATTCGCGGCTAATGCTTGCTTCTCGCAACATATTAAGCCTAAAGGGCGCGACTTTTGAATGAATATTGTTGGAGTAGATCGCATGGCGACACCTTGGACGCCGGATAGCTGGAGAAGCGCGACGGGCATTCATATGCCTGAATATAAGGATGCAGCAGCACTTGCCGCAACCGAAGAGACACTGCGCAACTATCCGCCGCTGGTTTTTGCAGGCGAGGCGCGCAATCTGACGGCGGATCTGGCCAAGGTGGCCGAGGGCAAGGCATTTTTGTTGCAAGGCGGCGATTGCGCCGAAAGCTTTGCCGAATTTCATCCCAATAATATCCGCGATACATTCCGCGTCATTCTGCAAATGGCGGTTGTGCTAACCTTTGCGGGCAAATTGCCGGTCGTGAAATTGGGCCGCATGGCTGGCCAGTTTGCCAAGCCACGCTCAACCCCGACCGAAACAATCAATGGCGTCGAACTGCCCAGCTATTTCGGCGACATCATCAACGACATCGAATTTGTTGCCGAAGGCCGCGAGCCTGACCCTGCGCGGATGATCCGTGCATATAGCCAGGCCGCATCAACGCTCAACCTGCTGCGCGCTTTCTCCAACGGTGGTTACGCCAATCTGCAGCAGGTCAATGCGTGGACCCATGATTATATGGGCCGGTCGCCATGGGCGCAGAAATATAAAGAAACCGCCGACCGCATCAGCGAGGCGCTGGCGTTCATGGAAGCCTGCGGCATCACGCCAGAAACTGTCCCGCAGATTAAGGGCACGAGCTTTTACACCAGCCATGAGGCATTGTTGTTGCCGTATGAGCAAGCAATGACCCGGCAGGACAGCCTGACCGGCGATTGGTACGATACGTCGGCGCACTTCCTATGGATCGGCGACCGCACCCGCTTTGACGGTTCGGCACATGTCGAATTTTTGCGCGGCATCGGTAACCCCATTGGTATCAAATGCGGACCAAGCCTTGAACCCGACGCGCTGTTGCGCATGTTGGATGGGTTGAACCCGTCACGCGAAGCAGGCCGGATCACGCTGATTTCGCGTTATGGTTATGACAAGGTTGAGAGCGGATTGCCCACGTTGGTGCGTGCCGTCCAGCGTGAGGGACATCCTGTGATCTGGTCGTGCGACCCGATGCATGGCAATGTCGTCAAATCCGCCAGCGGATATAAAACGCGTCCGTTCGAACGTATTTTGGCTGAAGTCCGGGGCTTCTTTGCCGTCCACCGTGCAGAAGGCAGCTTTGGCGGCGGTATCCATATTGAGATGACGGGCCAGAATGTCACCGAATGCACCGGCGGTGCGGTTGCCGTGACCGACGAAGGTTTGGCTGATCGGTACCACACGCATTGTGACCCACGCTTGAATGCCGCGCAATCGCTTGAACTCGCTTTCCTGTTGGCAGACATACTTAATCAGGAAATGACCGAGCGGGCGAAGAAAGCCGCATAAGCGTCCATCATCGTCTCATCCGGCTGTCCGCCAGACGCTCGGCCGGAACTAACGCGTTTTGGCAATCGTTTCTAAGCGATAGCCGTAGCCGAAGACCGTTGAAATGCGAAAACCGTTTTCAGGCTGCAGGTTCAGCTTTGAACGCACGCGCGAGATATGCATGTCCAACGTACGCGTGGCCAAGGCCGCGGTCGTCCGCCAGATCGCCTTCATGAGATAATTGCGTGACAATGTGCGGTTGACATTGCGGAAGAAAAAGTCAGCCAATTCAAGCTCTTTGGCCGTGAGTGCAATGATCTGCCCATTCACAAAGACCGTCTGTTCAATCCGGTTCAAGCGATATTTGCCATATGTCGCTTCGGCATCAAAAGCGCCACCAATTGCGCCACGGCGTAATGTCGCACTGATGCGCGCGGCGATAACCGCGCGGTCTTCAGGCTTGCTGATATAATCAGCGGCTCCGGCATAAAGTGCCGCGGTAATGTCTTTTTTCGCAGACCGGTTGGTGATCATCATGACTGGCGGTCGAACGGGCAACGTTGCCTGCATCCATTTCAGAATCTCGAGGCCATCTTTGCCGGGCATGTTCCAATCGAGCATCAACAAATCAAACGGGTCGCGGACCAAGGTCTGCATAAGGGCGTTACTATCGGTATATCCAACCGCAGCGTGGCCAAGTTCTTCGACGATGGCTTTCAGATGATGAACCACCTCTGGCTCATCGTCCGCAATTACTACCCGCATATTTTAATCCACCCCTCAGCACGTTGCCGAATATCGGCGCCCGTGAGAAAAACATGCCGATAAACATTGAGTTACCAGACGTAGGTCCAAAACATTGACAATGTCTTACACTCGCGGATGAGGAGCGAAATTGGCGCGGATTGAGGAAATGGCTGGGGCGGCAGGGATCGAACCTGCGAATGGCGGCATCAAAAGCCGCTGCCTTACCGCTTGGCGACGCCCCAGCAAGCCAGCAATCTGGCCGATGTGCGCGGCTTATATCGTGCGAATCTCGTAGCGCAACAGCTTAATCGATGCGATGCACCCAACCGTGGGTGTCTGCTGCCGCTCCGCGCTGGATATCCACAAGTTTTGTGCGGATTTGCTGGGTCATTTGCCCTGCGCCGCCCGCGCCAATGGTGAAGGCGCCTTGGGTCGATTTCACCGTGCCAACAGGGGTTACGACCGCCGCAGTGCCGCATGCAAAGACTTCAACAAGCCGTCCAGATTCGGCATCGGCGCGCCATTGGTCCATCGCATAAAGCTCCTCACGGACGGTCAGGCCTTGCGCGCGGGCAAGCGTGAGAACCGAATCGCGGGTGATGCCTTCTAAAATCGTGCCGTCGGTAGGCGGTGTCAGCAATGATCCGTCATCGAATAGGAAAAACAGGTTCATACCGCCAAGTTCTTCGACCCAGCGATGTTCGGCGGCGTCCAGAAAGACAACTTGGTCACAACCCTCGCGAATGGCTTCGGATTGGGCGACAAGGCTTGCGGCATAATTGCCGCCGCACTTCGCTGCGCCCGTTCCGCCGCGTGCGGCACGGGTATAGTGTTCCGATACCCAAATCGAAATCGCCGGTGCGCCGCTTTTGAAATAATTCCCGGCCGATGACGCGATGACCATGAACAGATATTCTGCCGATGGCTTCACGCCCAGAAACACTTCGCTGGCGATCATGAAGGGGCGCAAATAAATCGATCCGCCATCGACGGGCGGAAACCAGTCCTTGTCGACCTGAACCAGTTGTTTGCACGCCTGCAAAAACATGTCTTCCGGCAGTTCGGGCATGGCGAGCCGCTTGGCCGACCGCTGGAACCGGCGGGCATTTTGCTCTGGGCGAAACAGCGCCATCGAGCCGTCTGCCAGGCGATAGGCCTTTAGACCTTCAAATATTTCTTGTGCATAATGCAGCACAGCCGTGGCTGGATCGAGCGTGAGCGGCGCACGCGGGCCGACTTTCGCATCATGCCAGCCTTTGGCGTCCGAATAGCGGATGGTGACCATATGATCCGTAAACACGCGGCCAAAACCCGGATCGACAAGCCGCGCAGCCCGATCAGCTGCGTCAACAGGATTCGGATTAGCCTCAAATGGAAATGCGCCGGACGTCATAGTTGCTCTCGTCAGTTAGGGTCTTGCTTCGTCCTATGGGCTGGGCTTAGATACGTCAATATGGCTGCCCCATCTTCTGTATCTGCTGCGCCGACGGCGTCACCCTTGTTTCTGCGCGAGCATGAGGTGCGGCGCGGCGTTGAGCTTTTGTTTTTCGGTTATACGCGGCTCACGCGCGCCATCGATGACGGATTGGCCGAGCATGGCCTTGGCCGCGCGCATCATCGCGCGCTGTACTTCATCGCGCGCCAACCCGACCTGACGATTAGCGAATTGCTCAAAATCCTTGCGATCACGAAACAGTCGCTGGGCCGGGTGCTGACCGACTTGGCGGAAAAAGAGTTGGTCGAAACGCGCACGGGCGTCGTCGACCGGCGGCAGAAGCTGCTGCGTCTGACGGCAGAGGGTGTCCGCTTTGAAGCGCAGCTATTTGATGCACTGCGCACGAGCCTTGCCTCCGCTTATGCCGCAGCAGGGCAGGAATCGGTCACAGGTTTCTGGCGCGTGTTGGAAGGGTTGATACCCGCAGAGGACAAGGCCATGGTTATAGCCTTGCAGAAGGATATTTGATGCGCGACACGCTTGCACGACTTGAACAGACCATTGCCCAGCGGTCGAACGCTGCGCCCGATAGCAGCTATGTGGCGTCGTTATTCGCCAAAGGGCGCGGCAAAATTGCGCAGAAAGTGGGCGAAGAAGCCACCGAAACAATCATCGCTGCGCTTTCGGGGGATGCCGACCACCTGACCGCTGAAGCGGCAGACCTGCTTTTCCACCTGATGATCTTGCTCGCCGAGGGCGGGGTGGCGTTTGACGATGTTCTCGCCGAACTTGACCGCAGGGAAGGCGTGTCCGGCCTCGTTGAAAAGGCCGCGCGCGAGTATTCTGGAGAATAAGATGCCGATTGATCCGACATTGCCGTACGATGACCAGAATATCTTCGCCAAAATCCTGCGCGGGGAAATCCCCTGCAAAAAAGTTTTTGAAGATGACTGGGCACTCGCCTTTCACGACATCAATCCGCAGGCACCGACGCATGTCCTCGTCATTCCCAAAGGCGCGTATGTCAGCTGGGATGATTTTAGCGCCAAAGCCAGCGACGCGGAAATCGCCGGATTCGTCCGCGCTGTCGGCCAAGTTGCGCGCGCATTGGGGCTGGTAGAACCCGGATATCGGTTGCTCGCCAATATCGGAATGGATTCACATCAAGAGGTTCCGCACCTGCACGTCCATATTTTTGGTGGAAAACCGCTCGGTCCGATGCTTATGCGATGAAATTCAGTTGCGCTAATACACGGAGTGTTTAGTTCGACTGTGGAGTTGTGATTTTTTGGGAGATGAGTATGATTTTCGGGCGCGTAAAGCCGCTTGATGCGATCTTGGCTACGGCTGAGAAAAAATCGCTCACGCGAACGCTGGGGGCTTTTCAGCTTACTATGCTAGGTATTGGTGCCATTATTGGTACCGGCATTTTTGTTTTGACCGCGGAGGCTGCAAATAAAGCTGGTCCGGCTATGATGATTAGCTTTGTCATCGCTGCCGTGGTTTGTGGACTTGCGGCATTATGCTATTCTGAATTGGCATCAATGGTGCCTGTTTCAGGATCGGCTTACACTTATAGCTACGCCACTTTCGGCGAGATCATTGCATGGATTGTCGGCTGGGCGCTTGTCCTTGAATATGCCATCGCGGCCTCTGCTGTCTCAGTTGGTTGGTCTGGTTATATGGTTGGGCTGGTTGAGAATATCTTTGCGATAGAGGTCGGTAATGACTTTGTTGCGGGGCCGTTCGACGCAAACCCCGGCATTATCAACGTCCCCGCTATGCTCATCGCATTATTGTGTATGGCGTTATTGTTGATTGGGACCAAAGAAAGTGCGCGCTTTAACGCAATCTTGGTCGCTATCAAGGTGTCGGCTCTGATGCTCTTTCTTGTTCTGGCATTGCCAGCAATGAACGCAGAAAATTTCCAACCATTTAGCCCGAACGGCTTTTTCGCGAAGGAAGTTGTCGATCCGATTACGAATAACATGGTCACAGTCGGCGTTGCGGCTGCGGCAGCGTCTATTTTCTTCGCTTATGTCGGTTTCGATGCCGTTTCCACAGCGGCAGAAGAAACGATTAATCCGCAGCGGAATATCCCAATCGGTTTGATTGGTTCGCTGGCTATCTGCACCATCATCTACATGTTGGTTGCTGCTGGTGCTACGGGCGCTGTTGGAGCGCAGCCGGGTGGAGAACTGTCACAATCAAAAGAAGCCTTGGCCTTCGTGCTCAATGAAATTGGTCACGGATGGGCAGGGAAGCTTGTGGCTATTTCGGCTGCCGTGGCATTGCCTTCGGTTATCTTGATGATGATGTTCGGCCAAACCCGTATATTTTTTGTAATGGCGCGTGACGGATTGCTGCCTGACATGTTTTCCAAACTTCACCCGAAATATGGAACGCCGCATGTCGTAACATTGTGCACAGGTATATTTGTGGCATTGTTTGCCGCACTTTTCCCTGTTGGCAAATTGGCTGACATTTCAAACTCTGGCACTTTGTTCGCATTCTTTACCGTTGCGGTCGGTGTTATGATTTTGCGTCGTACCAATCCCGACCGTCCTCGGCCATTCCGAACACCTTTGTACTTCTTGGTTTGCCCCTTGGCTGCCGCAGGTTGTGTGTTCCTGTTCTTCCAGCTTTCCGGTTACACGGAACTCATGTTCTTGGGTTGGACAACAATTGGGTTGGTTGTGTATTTCTTATATAGCCGCCGCCGGAGCCATGTTGGCCGAGGGATTGCGTAACATTGGAGCGGCGAAAAGCGGTGTAGCTGCGATTTCGTAAACTAGTTACCACACGACAAAAGGGCAGGGGCGCTTCGGCGCCCCTTTTCTTTGCCTAGCTGCGCGGGTCAGCGGGAAGCGGCTGGGTCGTGCCGGGACGGGTGAACAGCTTGCCCTTTTCACACCATAGAACCAATATCAGCGCGGCAAGCCCGCAACACAGAAAACCAAGCGCGACAGGAAAGACGCTGCCGTCAAACTGTTGTCCGATAATGGCGCCGAGCGAGGCTGCTAAGGCCGTGCGCACGAACGTCTGAAACGATGACGCTGCGCCCGCGACATGGCCAAAGGGTGTCATCGCAATCGACGAAAAGTTGGAGCCGATAAACCCAACCATCGCCATATTGCCCGTCAGCAACAGCAGGAACAACGGCATCGACTTCGGCGCGAATTGCGCCGCGAGCAATTGCAATGCGCCAAGGGTGATGAAGGTCAAAAGCGCGGTGTGCGAGACGCGGCGCGCGCCAAAGCGTTCGACAATCCGCGAATTGGTGAAGTTCGACGCAGCGATGCCGATGGCAATGATCGCAAAACCGATGGTGAAAAAGTCGGCGGCGTTGAACACCTTGTCAAACATCTGTTGCGAGCTGTTGAGATAGCCGAACAAAGCGCCCTGAAC
>JBILBJ010000258.1:0-2505 GCA_044353705.1 Sphingorhabdus sp.
TGGCGCGTTGAAGGGCGTTTTGGCCTATTCCGACGAACCGTTGGTATCGATCGACTATAATCACTGCCCAGCCAGCTCGACCATCGACAGCCTTGAAACAGCCGTCATCGACGGCAAGCTTGTCCGTGTCCTTAGCTGGTATGACAATGAATGGGGTTTCTCCAACCGGATGGTTGATACCGCCGGCGTCATTGGAAAGCTGCTGTAATCATGGCTTTTCGCACGCTCGACGATCTTGGTGACATAAAAGGAAAGCGCGTATTTGTGCGCGTGGACTTGAACGTGCCGATGTCCGACGGGCGTGTGACCGACGAAACGCGTTTGAGGGCCTTGCTCCCCACGGTCAGCGAACTCGCTGATAAGGGTGCCAAGGTTCTATTGCTTGCCCATTTCGGCCGTCCGAAAGGTGCGAAGCATAGCGAAATGTCGGTTTCCATGGTTTTGGACGCGCTTCAGGCGGTGCTTGGCCGTGAAGTCATGTTCGTGCCAGAGATTGCAGGTGACATCGTCGCGCAATCCATTGGCATATTGGCGGATGGCGACATTGCCTTGCTCGAAAACACCCGGTTCTGGCCAGGTGAGGAACAAAACGACCCCGAACTGGCGCGCGCCGTGGCTGCAAATGGCGACTATTACGTGAACGACGCCTTTTCTGCGGCACATCGCGCACATATGTCGACTGAAGGTCTTGCGCATATCTTGCCAGCCTATGCCGGTCGTTCGATGGAAGCTGAGCTTAAGGCGTTGGAAGCAGCACTTGGTTCGCCGGAGCACCCGGTCGCTGCCGTCGTCGGTGGTGCCAAGGTGTCGAGCAAACTCGACGTGCTGAACAATCTGGTGAAACAGGTGGATCATTTGATCATTGGCGGCGGCATGGCGAACACCTTTCTTGCTGCCCGCGGCATCAATGTTGGCAAGTCGCTGTGCGAACATGATCTTGCCGACACGGCCAACGCCATTTTGGATGCGGCGGATGTTGCAGGCTGCACGGTGCATTTGCCCTATGACGTCGTGACGTCAGTCGAATTTCGCGCAAATCCACCGGTGCGGACAGTCAATGTCCATGAAGTGGCGGCGGATGAAATGATCCTTGATGTCGGTCCCGCGGCGGTTGAAGCGTTGGCTGATGTTCTAAAAACATGCCGGACCTTGGTCTGGAATGGACCATTGGGTGCATTTGAAATGGAACCATTTGACGCGGCGACGGTCTCATTGGCCCGCACAGCGGCTGCGCTGACGCGTGAAGGCTCGCTTGTGTCTGTTGCGGGTGGTGGCGATACGGTGGCGGCGCTCGCCCATGCTGGTGTGACGGAGGATTTCACCTTTGTTTCGACCGCTGGCGGCGCGTTTTTGGAATGGATGGAAGGCAAACCGCTTCCGGGCGTGGATGCTTTGAATATAAATTAAACATGCGGGGCCTTGCCCCGTTTTTTTCTGATGGTAATGCATACGTATGCAGCGCCAAGATACAGGGAAGAGCGGATGAACGACCAAGAGATGTTCGAAAAAGTAGCGACGGCAACAGGCTTTATTGCTGCGCTTGACCAAAGTGGCGGTTCTACGCCCAAGGCACTTCGTGGGTATGGCATCGAAGAAGATGCTTATGCGACCGAAGAAGAAATGTTCGGGCTCATCCATGACATGCGTTCGCGCATCATCACATCGCCAAGCTTTTCTGGCGATAAGGTCCTCGGTGCTATATTGTTTGAGCGCACGATGGACGGCGATGCGGACGGCAAGCCAGTGCCAGACGCTCTGCGCGATCGCGGCGTCGTGCCTTTTCTGAAGGTTGATAAGGGCCTTGAGGACGAAGCTGACGGCGTTCAGATGATGAAGCCAATGCCAGATTTGGATGCGCTGCTCGCGCGCGCCAAAGCAAAGGGCGTTTTCGGAACGAAAAAGCGTTCGGTCATCAACAAGGCCTCGCCATCGGGTATCGCCGCAATCGTGCGGCAACAATTTGAAGTGGCGGAGCAAATCCTGGCCCACGGGCTGATGCCGATCATTGAGCCTGAAATTAACATCAAAAGTGCCGACCGTGCGCAAAGCGATGTCATCCTGCGCGACGAAATACTTAAAGCGCTCGATACAGTTTCGGGCGACAATAAGGTGATGTTGAAGCTGTCGATCCCTGCTGAGGCGGGCACATTTGACGCGCTGGTCAGCCACCCTCGCGTGCTGCGCGTTGTTGCGTTGTCCGGCGGATTTGCGCGGCCTGAGGCTTGCGCAGAGCTTGCCAAAAACAAGGGCATGATCGCCAGCTTCTCCCGCGCATTATTGGAAGATTTGCGGCACCAGATGACACCGGCTGAATTCGATGCTGCGCTCGGTGGTGCAATTGACGAAATTCACGCCGCGTCGGCGACATAAGTTTGGAGAGGGGCCGGCGGCAGATGCGCAAGATGTTTGCCGCCGGCCTTAAGCCCCGCTAAGAGCGCGGCATGAAAGAATTTCCCTGCCAATTATATCTGATCTCGCCGACCGATGTTGGCGGAGATTTCCCGC
>JBILBJ010000070.1:0-8528 GCA_044353705.1 Sphingorhabdus sp.
CGTGAAGGCCATCGCGGTTGAAGGCGCGCATATGTTGATGGAGCAAGCCGCGCGCTTCCCAGAAACCGACTGGCATTTTGAATATAGCCCCGAAACCTTCTCCACCGCCGAGCTCGAATTCAGCCTTGAGGTGAGCGAGGCTGTGATGGAGGTTGTAAAACCGACCGCTGCCAAGCCACTGATCCTGAATTTGCCCGCCACCATCGAAGCCGCGATGCCGAATGTATATGCGGACCAGATCGAATGGATGTGCAAACATATCAGCGCGCGTGATGCCGTCGTCATCAGCCTGCATCCGCATAATGACCGGGGCAGTGGCATCGCCGCGGCGGAACTTGGGCTGTTGGCGGGCGGCGACCGGATTGAAGGTTGCCTGTTCGGCAATGGTGAACGCACGGGCAATGTCGACCTCGTTACGCTGGCGCTGAATATGTATACGCAAGGGCTGAACCCCGGCCTTGATTTCAGCAATATCGATGAAGTCATTCAGACCGTAGAATATTGCAATCAACTGCCGGTCCATCCCCGTCACCCATATGCCGGCGAATTGGTGTTCACGGCCTTTTCCGGATCGCATCAAGACGCCATTAAGAAAGGTTTCGCGGCGCATGAACGGCAAAACGACGAAATCTGGCGGGTTCCTTATCTGCCAATCGATCCAGCCGACTTGGGTCGTTCATACGAAGCCGTCATCCGCGTAAATTCGCAAAGCGGCAAGGGCGGTGTTGCGTGGGTTATCGAACAGGACCACGGCCTTAAATTGCCCAAGCGTATGCAGGCCAATTTTTCCACGACGGTGCAGGAATTGTCGGACACGACTGGCCGGGAGCTGACCAGCGCCGACATCTGGGAAGCGTTTGAAAAGCGCTATCATCTGAAAGGTGAAGGGCGCTTCCGGTTGCTCGACTTCCGCGAAAGCCAAAGCCAGCGTCAACTGGATGAACGCATCTTCGCAGGCAACATCCGCATCGATGGCGTCGAACAAAGCGTGAGCGGTCGCGGCAACGGACTTATCTCAAGCCTTGCCAATGCCCTTGAGGAAGCTCTGGGGGGGGCGCTGGACATCATTGACTATAGCGAGCACGCAATCGGCCACGGCACGGACGCACGCGCTGCTGCCTATGTTGAGTGCCGTGTTGGCGATGGGCCGATTTTGTTCGGTGTCGGGATCAGCAGGGATGTCGCAACGGCGTCCGTCCGGGCGATTTTGAGCGCTGCTAACGGCGTATAAGTCGATCAAAGGCGGGCGTGCATGAAAATCACGCCCACCTAACCTTACGTAATGGCTTGTTCCGTGACACCCATTTGACAGCCGCAATGTGCAGGCGCTAACCCAGTGTTAAATGCTCAATTAACAAGGGATTCGGCGCATGGCACTTCCGGCAATTTTCGACAATCTTCGTCTTCCGGTGATTGGATCGCCGCTTTTTATCGTTTCAGGCCCAGAGCTGGTGATTGCACAATGCAAGGCCGGTGTTGTCGGTTCATTCCCGGCGCTCAACGCGCGTCCAGCCAGCCAGCTGGACGAATGGTTGCACCAGATCACTGAGGAACTCGCCGCACATAACCGCGATAATCCCACGCGCCCTGCCGCGCCTTATGCCGTGAACCAGATCGTGCATAAATCAAACAACCGGTTGCAGGAAGATTTGGCGACCTGCGCGAAATGGCAAGTTCCGATTACGATCACATCGCTTGGCGCGCAGGAAGAACTGAACCAAGCCGTGCATAGCTGGGGCGGGATTGCCTTGCACGACGTCATCGATGACCGTTTTGCCCGTAAGGCAATTGAGAAGGGTGCTGATGGCCTTATTCCCGTGGCTGCAGGCGCTGGCGGCCACGCTGGCGTTACTTCTCCCTTCGCACTGATGCGTGAAATTCGCGAATGGTTCGACGGTCCAGTCGCTCTCTCCGGATCAATTGCGCACGGTGCTTCGGTGCTGGCAGCGCAAGCCATGGGTGCAGACTTTGGCTATATCGGCAGCGCGTTCATCGCGACGAAGGAAGCCAATGCCGTTGACGGCTACAAAGACAATATCGTTGAAGCAAAAGCTGCTGACATCGTTTATTCAGACCTGTTTACGGGCGTCAGCGGTAACTATTTGCGCCAGTCGATCGAGCGGGCAGGGATGGACCCAAAGAATCTGCCGAAGGGCGATATTTCCACGATGGACTTTGGTTCGGGCGGCAATAGCGAAGCCAAGGCTTGGAAGGATATTTGGGGCTCAGGCCAGGGTATCGGCGCGATCAAGGAAGTGCAAACTGTGGCACAATTCGTTGATCAGCTTGAAGCAGAGTATCGCGCAGCCAAGGTTGCATTGGATGCAGCTTTCCGGGGCTAATTATATCCCCGATATGGCATAGCCAGCAAAATAGTAATCGACGCCGCAAAGGCACAAAGCGAGGAAAGATTCTCCCCTTTGTGCTTTTGCGGCGTTTTATTTTTGATCTTTAGCTGGCCTTTTCAAAGGCGACGCTGATATCCAAGGTAACGTCATCCGAAATCATCGGAACAGCATAGCTAATGCCAAATTCGCTGCGTTTGATGACAGCGGTGGCGTGAAAGCCGACGGTGGCTTTCTTGTTGAACGGATTGTTGCCAGCACCTGAAAAGGTCGTGTCGAGCACGACTGGCTTGGTGATGCCGTTCAGCGTTAGGTTGCCCGTGATTTTCGCTGTCGTGCCCTTGGCGACTACGCTGGTGGATACGAACTTTGCGTCCGCTGGCGCTGGGCCGAAAAAGTCAGCTTTGCCGCCTTCTTTGCCAGCACGAAGCAAATGGCCCGTGAGGCCCGCGCTCGCGGTTGTGACTTTGCCAACTGGAATAGTGATATCGACCGTTGATGCATTTGGCTTTGCAGGGTCCAGAACCAATGTCCCCGTCGCATCGCCGAAGATGCCAAAATAATCGTTGAAGCCGAAATGGCTAACCCGCCAACCGATCAGCGTGTGCCCGGGATCGGTGTTGTACGTTCCTGCGGTAACGCGCGTGACATCCACTGCGCCGGGGGTTTGTGGTGCGCTCTGTGCGATGAGCGGGACAGCCGCGAAGAGGGGAAGGGCACATAAAAACTTGCGCATAGCATTGCTCCAGACAACAAAAAGGGGAGTTATCAGTGTCGATGCCTCCCCTTAAACTGTCAAGATGCCAAGAAGATTAGTTTTTGGCTTGATCAACCAGCTTATTCTTGGCGATCCAAGGCATCATAGCGCGCAGTTTTGCGCCAGTTGCTTCGATTGGATGCGCGGCAGCTGCCTTGCGTGCGGCCTTGAGTTCAGGTTGTCCCGCACGGTTGTCCAGAACGAAGTTCTTCACAAAACGGCCGGACTGAATGTCCGCAAGAACGCGCTTCATTTCCGCCTTGGTTTCATCGGTAATGATGCGCGGACCGGTCGTGATATCACCATATTCCGCGGTGTTGGAGATGGAATAGCGCATGTTGGCGATGCCGCCTTCATATAGAAGGTCAACGATGAGCTTCGTTTCATGCAAGCATTCAAAATACGCCATTTCAGGGGCGTAGCCCGCCTCAGTCAGTGTTTCGAAGCCGGCTTGGATAAGGTGCGTGATGCCACCGCAAAGGACGGCCTGTTCACCGAACAGATCGGTTTCGCACTCTTCGCGGAAGTTGGTTTCGATGATGCCGCTGCGTCCGCCGCCAACGCCGCTTGCATAAGCAAGCGCGATGTCATGGGCATTGCCGCTTGAATTTTGAGCAACCGCGATAAGGCAAGGCACGCCGCCGCCTTTTTGATATTCGCTGCGCACGGTATGGCCGGGGCCCTTTGGCGCGATCATGATGACATCAATGTCTGCGCGTGGTTCGATAAGGCCGAAATGGACGTTGAGGCCATGGGCAAAGGCAAGCGCCGCGCCGGGTTTCATATTTGCATGCAAGTCATCGGCGTAAATGGCGGCCTGATGCTCGTCAGGTGCAAGCACCATCAAAATGTCGGCCCACGCGGCGGCATCGGCATTTGCCAATACCTTAAAGCCAGCAGCTTCAGCCTTTTTCGCGGTGGCCGATCCAGCACGCAAGGCAATGGCTACGTCCGCAACGCCGCTATCGCGCAGGTTCTGTGCATGTGCATGGCCTTGGCTACCATAACCAACAATCGCGACTTTCTTGTCCTTGATAAGGCCAAGATCGCAATCTGCGTCGTAAAATACTTTCATGTTTTAGTCCTTCTGCTTTGCCGTCACCCTAAATGTGTTTCAGGGTCTACCTTTAACGGCGTAATATTTTGACGATGAAATTTAGCTGCCTTCGGCTCCACGCATCAGGCCGACAATTCCGGTTCTGCCGACTTCAACCAGCCCGACTTCGCGCATCAACGCGACGAACGTGTCGATCTTGTCCGGGCCGCCGGTTATCTCAAAAATGAAGCTGTTGACGGTCGCGTCGATCACGCGGGCGCGGTAAATATCGGCAAGGCGCATTGCCTCAACCCGTTGGTCACCGGTGCCGCGAACTTTCACCAACGCAAGCTCGCGCTCCACATGGGGGCCGGCTTCGGTCAGGTCCGTGACTTTGTGCACCGGGATCAGGCGTTCACATTGCGCAATGATCTGGTCGATGACCGGCGGTGGCCCGCGGGTAACGATAGTAATCCGGCTGGTGGTATGGTCTTCGCTGATATCGGCAACGGTCAAACTGTCGATGTTGTAACCACGCGAGGTGAACATGCCCGCGATCCGCGCCAGCGTGCCTGCTTCGTTGTCGACGGTCAGCGTAAGCACATGCCGTTCGGTGAGTTCCTGTTTGATATGCATTATACGAGCGCCTTTGCTTCGTCGTCCATCGTCCCCGATACTTCATCCGAATGCAGGATCATGTCCGTATGGGCTGCACCTGACGGTATCATCGGGAAGCAATTGGATGTTTTATGCACGCGGCAGTCGAACATTACCGGGCCTTTATAGGCAAGCATTTCGGCTATGGCATCATCGAGCTTGGCAGGGTCGCTGCAACGTATGCCTTTCCATCCATAAGCTTCGGCCAGCGCCACAAAATCGGGCAAGCTGTCTGAATAGCTTTCTGAGAAACGGCTTTCATAGGTCAGCTCTTGCCACTGGCGGACCATGCCCATCCATTCATTGTTCAGGATGAAGACCTTGACCGGCAGACGATATTGGGTCGCGGTTGCCATTTCCTGAATATTCATCTGGATCGACGCTTCACCGGCGATATCGATAACCAGCGCGTCCGGATTACCCATTTGTGCACCGACCGCTGCGGGCAGGCCATAGCCCATGGTTCCCAAGCCGCCGCTGGTGAGCCATTTGTTGGGGGCATCAAAATGGAAATGCTGTGCGGCCCACATTTGGTGCTGCCCGACTTCTGTCGTGATGATCGGCGATTTGTCTTTGGTGGCCGCGAACAAACGCTCAATCGCATATTGCGGCATGATTTCCTGCGTGCTGCCGGGGTAGCTGAGGCAATCGACTGCGCGCCAGCCTTTGATACGTGCCCACCAGTCATCCAACGCTGCGGCCTTGTATTTACGGCCTTTCCACACTTCGATCATTTGCCGGATCGCCGCGCCCACATCCGCCACGATGGGCAGATCGACGCGTACCGTTTTGTTGATCGAACTGCGGTCTATATCGATGTGGATTTTGATGCTGTTGGGTGAAAAGGCATCCAAGCGACCTGTGACACGGTCGTCGAAACGCGCCCCTAGGCATAGCATCACGTCGCATTGGTTCATCGCCATATTGGCTTCATATGTGCCGTGCATGCCAAGCATACCAAGCCATGCGTCGCCGGAGGCGGGATATGCGCCAAGACCCATGAGGGTTGATGTGACAGGCGCGCCACACAGTTCGGCGAGCTTGCGCAGCGCCGCACTCGCATCGGGTCCGGAATTGATGATGCCGCCGCCGGTATAGAGGATTGGCGCCTTCGCATTGGCCAACAGCTCGACCGCGCGGTTGATTTCGGCGTAATCGGCTTCACCCGCAGGGTTAAACCGCGATGACGTTGCGCGCTTTACGTCGGTGGATGCTGTCGCAACCTGAACATTTTTTGGAATGTCGATGACAACGGGGCCAGGGCGTCCTTTGGTTGCGATGGCAAATGCCTCACGCACGGTGGATGCGAGGTCCGCAGGATCTTTCACAAGATAATTGTGCTTTGAACAGTGGCGCGTGATGCCGACCGTGTCCGCTTCCTGAAACGCGTCCGAGCCGATCAAGTTGGTGGCAACTTGGCCAGTCAGAACAATGAGCGGAATGGAATCCATGAAGGCATCCGCAATGCCGGTTACGGCATTGGTCGCGCCAGGGCCTGACGTGACCAGCACGACGCCCGGCTTGCCCGTCGAACGCGCGTAACCTTCTGCCGCATGCGCAGCGCCGGCTTCGTGACGGACGAGGACGTGACGGATTTTTGTATGCTGAAAGAGCGCGTCATAAATCGGCAGAACTGCGCCGCCGGGATATCCGAATACGGTGTCCACACCCTGTTCGATCAAGGTATCGATCAAAATTTCTGCGCCGGATTTTTCGGGCACTGTAAAGTCCTCACTCATTATGAAACTGCCCTATGTTGCAGCGCAACAGAGTAGGCAAGAGCGGGCTAGCTAAAGATTAGAAAATGACATGTCAACGATAATCATTGAAATATTGTTTCAAAATAACCTCTATTTGAATCATTTATTTCATCAACTATGCGGGGCCATGCGGCGGGGGCTTGGTTCCTGAACCAGGTAAACTGCCGCTTTGCATATTGGCGGGTCGCAATTTGGCCGCGTTCGATGGCTTCTGCCTCTGACATAGTGCCGCCAAGAAGCGCAGCGATCTCGGGAACGCCGATGGCGCGCATGATTGGTGCATCGTGCGGCATTTTCTGCGCCAACAAGGCTTCAACTTCCTGAATAGCGCCGCTTTGTATCATCTGTTCGAACCGCATGTCGCACCGCTGATACAGCCATTCACGTGGTGGCAAGAGGAGGAGGGGATGCAGCGAAATGTCTTGCGCGATGCCGCCCGTTTTGATTTTTCGCCATTCGCTGATGCTGCGGCCAGTGCCTTCAATAACCTCAAGCGCGCGGGTGATACGGATGATGTCTGCGGGGCCTAAGGTTGCGGCTACCGCGGGGTCGAGCTTTTCAAGCGCCGCATAAGCTTGTGCGACTGGCAGCGCCCGAATGCGGGCGCGCAATTCCGGATCGATTTCGGGTATGGGTGCAATGCCGTCGAGTAATGTTTGAATATATAGGCCACTGCCACCGACCAGTACAGGCAGCGCGCCTGCATCATGCGCTTCGCAAATAGCGTCTTTGGCGTCATTGGCCCAGCGCGCCGCCGAACAATGCGTTTGGCCATCGAGATATCCGAATAAGCGGTGCGGAGCGCTGCGTTGTTCGCTTTCGGTAGGTTGGGCGCTGAGTATCGGCAGGTCGGAATAAACTTGCGCGCTATCGGCGTTGATAATCACGACATTGCGCGACTTCGCCAATTGCAGCGCTAATGCTGTCTTGCCGCTTGCGGTTGGACCCGCAATAAGCGCGACCATCTTTTTAGGATTCGAAATGCCCATCTTAACCCTGATAGCAGCAGATTCTTTCGAAAGCGGCATAATTTCAGAAGCCTGCGACCGATTGGCTGCACATAGCTGCGTTCCAGCGATCACGGACTGGCTTGCTGAGGGCAGGGCCGTGGACATTGGTTTTGATGGCTCTTTAGCGCATGCGCGTACCGCGGTTGCCATCCTTGAAGATCGCGTCGATGTCGTCGTCCAATATGAAGAGCAGCGGCGCAAAATGCTATTGGTCTCCGACATGGACAGCACGATGATTACCGTCGAATGCATCGATGAACTGGCTGACTTTGCCGGAATAAAGCCCGAAATCGCCGCAATTACCGAGCGGGCGATGGCAGGCGAGTTGGACTTTGCAGAAGCGTTAAAGGCGCGTGTTGCTTTGCTGGCCGGGCTTGATGCCGACATGATCCAGCAATGCCTGCGTGAACGCGTCCGTCCCATGCCCGGGGCGGAGACTTTGGTGCGCACCATGACCGCATGGGGCGCGCATGCCGTGCTGGTATCGGGGGGCTTTACCAGTTTCACAGGTCCCGTTGCGGCCATGCTTGGCTTTGCAGAGGTGCATGCCAATGTCCTTGAGATTGAACAGGGGCGTCTGACCGGACGTCTTGCCGCCGATATTGTGGATGCAGCGACAAAGCGGCAGGTGCTGCAATCTGCGGCAGCAACGCTTGGATTAGACCTGAAATCCGCGCTTGCGGTCGGTGACGGCGCCAATGACATGCCGATGATCGCAGAGGCCGTATCGGCCGACGGTCTTGGCGTGGGCTATCATCCCCGGCCGCAACTTGCCGCCGCAGCCAATTTTGCTGTGCGCCACAATGATTTGACCGCCCTCCTTTTTGCGCAGGGGATTAAACCGGGCGCATGGGCGCAATGAACAAGTGAAACACATTGAGCGGCGCAGGGTTGATGTTATGTTGCCCCAAGCCGTTTTTCCATAGGAGCATAATATGCGTGCATTTCTGCCTGTTCTACTCA